>USNI01000117.1 GCA_900555975.1 uncultured Desulfovibrio sp.
CATTTTATTTTTGTTTCTGCTGTTCAATCAGCTCCGCCAGTTCATTTAATTCCACCCAGCGGTTCATCTTAAACTCCAGCTGTTCTTCCAGTTCACTCTTTTCCTGTGTCAGCTCCGTTAAACGGCTGTACTGTGTTGCAGCCATTTCTATTTCGCTATCCAGCTTAGCAATTTTTTGTTCCAGCACGGCGATTTCTTCATCGATCACTTCGTCTTATTTTTGTTCCTTATAAGAAAAGCGGAGTTTTTTCTCGCGGTCCTTATTGTATTCTTTTTTACCCTTCGGCTTTTCCGCAATCTTAGCCTGTTTTGCCTGCATACCTCCGGACTTTTCGTAATAGTCGCTAAATCCGCCTTCGTACTGGTGCAGGATACCATTTTCCTCAAATGCGAAAATACGATCCACAATTCTGTCAAGAAAATAACGGTCATGCGATACGGTAATGACAATGCCTGCAAAGCCGTCTAAGTAGTCTTCGAGTATTTCCAGCGTTTCAATATCCAGATCGTTGGTTGGTTCATCTAATATCAATACATTCGGCGCACTCATTAAGACACTGAGCAGATAGAGTCTTCTCTTTTCACCACCGGATAACTTTTCTATCGGTGTCCACTGCATTTTCGGCGTAAATAAAAAACGCTCGCACATCTGGGACGCTGTCGCCTTGCCAGTTGCCGTTGTCACATATTCGCCGATGCTTCTTACATATTCAAGCACCGTCATTTTTTCGTCCAGCGGTTCATTCTCCTGCATGAAATATCCGATTTTTACCGTTTCACCGATTGAAACCGTGCCGGAGTCCGGCTGAATCTGTCCTGTGATAATCTTCATCAGTGTCGATTTTCCACAGCCGTTTGGTCCGATGATTCCAAGCTTTTGATTTTTGAGTACTGTATAAGAAAAATCTCTGACCAGTACCTTTTCCCCATATGATTTACTGACATGGTGAAGCTCCATCGTCTTCTTTCCCATGCGGGTTTCTACCGAATCCAGCGTGATCGTATCATCTGTCACCGGAGCACTGCCGTTTTTCAGACTTTCCAGACGCTCCAGACGTGCTTTCTGCTTCGTTGTTCTTGCCCGGCATCCTCGTTTTGCCCATTCCAGCTCCATACGCAGGATGCTCTGCCGTTTTCGCTCGGATGCCAGTTCCATCTCCTCCCTCTGGGCTTTCAGTTCCAGGAACGTTGTGTAATTGGCATCATAGCTGTACATCTTTCCATGGCTGATCTCCAGAATCCGGTTTGTGACCTGATCCAGAAAATAGCGGTCATGTGTGACCATAATGACCGTTCCACGGTATGCCCGCAGATACCCTTCCAGCCAGGAGATCATTTCTCCATCCAGATGATTGGTGGGCTCGTCCAGAAGAAGCAGATCAAAGTCCTCTGCCAGAACCTTTGCCATTGCCACTCTTCTCTTCTGTCCGCCGGAAAGATGCTCAATCTTCATTGTATGATCTGTGATTCCGAGTGTATTCAGATTGCTCTGTACTCTCCACTCCATATCTTCTGCCACACTCTGCACATAAGATAAAATAGTCGCGCCTTCCGGAAATACGGGATTCTGAGTCAGATGGGCAATCTTCATGCCATTCTGCCGGAAGAAAGGAGTCTGTAATGGATCTTCGCACCTCTCTTGTCGACGGACGTCTTGAGCTGAAGAATCCCGTGCTCAGTGCGGCAGGCACGTTCGGAAGCGGTCTTGAATACCGTCCCTACGGCGACATCACCCAGCTTGGCGGCATCATCACCAACGGTCTTACGCTGCGGCCCTGTGCCGGCGCCCCCATGCCCCGCGTGGCGGAAACGCCTTCCGGCATGCTGAGCGCCGTGGGCACGCAGAACGACGGTGTGGAACATTTCGTGAAGAACGTTCTGCCGGAACTGCCCTGGCAGGACGTGCCCGTCATACCCAATCTGAACGCCACCAACGTGGATGATTTCTCCGCGCTTGCCTCCGTGCTCGCCGGAGCCAGGGGCGTGGCGGCTCTGGAAGTGAATCTTTCCTGCAGAAACGATCACCGGTCGGGACAGCTGTTCTGTCAGAATCCGGTCACGGCCGCACGGGCCGTGAACGCCGTCAAGCGTGCCGCCGGTTCGAAACCTGTCATAGCCAAGCTGTCTCCGCAGATCATGGACATCGTGGAAGTGGCCAAGGCCGTGGAAGCGGCCGGCGCGGACATCATTTCCTGCATGGGGATCGTGCAGGGCATGGCGGTGGACGTCATGACGCGCAGACCCATGCTCGGCAGCGTGATCGGAGGTTTGTCCGGTCCGGCCGTCAAGCCTCTGGCGCTGCACTGCGTGTGGCAGATCGCCCGGGTCGTGCAGGTGCCCGTCATAGGCGTCGGCGGCGTGCGCTCGGCGCGGGACGTGCTGGAGTTCATGCTGGCGGGCGCACATGCCGTGGCCGTGGGCACGGCGAATTTCAGCGATCCCGACACGATCTTCCGCATCATCCGCGATCTGCCCGTTCTCTGCGAGCAGCTCGGCATCGACGATCTTCAGGCCTTCCGGGGATCCCTGAAGGTATAGCTTTTCCCGGAAAGGGCGTCCGCACATCGCGTCCGTCTGAAAAAAGAGGGAGAGGGCCGAACGGCTCCCTCCCTCTTTTCATGCCTGTTCCGGCAACGTCCGGCAGACGCGCCGCCATGCATGATCAGTCTCTGCGGTTTTTCCCCAGAAGGCAGGTCACTTCATAGGGAATGGTGCCCCACCAGCCGGCAAGCTCCTGAGCGGAAACGGCGTTTCCGGGACCGCCGAGAATGTGGACGGCATCGCCCGGAGCCGGAGGGCAGGGAAGATCGGTCAGGTCCACGCAGGTCATCTGCATGGCCACCCGGCCTATGACCGGAACGCGCGTGCCGTTTATGCACATGCAGGTTCCCGGAGCGGGATTGCGCCGATAGCCGTCGGCATAGCCGATGGCCACCCAGCCGACGAGTCTTTCGGAATCAGCCGTGTAGGTGCGGCCGTAGCCCAGGCTTTCTCCTTTATGGAGAGGATGGACGCTGATCAGGGGCGCGGAGACTTCCATGACCGGCAGGAGTTCTCCGCAGACGCCCGCATGGGCGGTGCCGAAAAGAGGATCGCAGCCGTACAGGGCGATGCCGGGACGGCAGATGTCGTCCTCATGCGTGAAGCCTTCCGCAAGGCCCGCCGTGTTGCCGAGGGAGCAGCGCATGCCCGGAAAGCGCCGGTGCATGATGTCTGCCGCGCGGTAGAAGGTGTCGCACTGCTGGCGGGTATAGGCGCCTTCTGTGGGATCGTCGGCCACGGAAAGATGCGAGATCTGCACGAGAGGGGAGAGTCCGGAATGTTCCGCAAGAAAGTCGGACACCCTTTCCATGTCGGAGAGCGGAAATCCGAGGCGTCCCATGCCGGTTTCCACCTTGACGGCGATGTCGAGCGTGCGTCCGGGAAAGGCCTGCATGGCCTCGGCTGCGGCGATCAGTCCCTCCCGGTTGTGGATGAGGGGCGAGAGGCGCATCCGCAGTGCGAGGCGCACGTCGTTTTCGTCGGGAACGCGGCTGAGAAGGGCGACGATGTGTCCGGAAAAGCCGCTGTTCCGCACGAGGGCGGCTTCCTGCAGCGTGCCTGCCGCGGCCCAGCCCGTGCCGGCCTGTTCCAGAACGGCGGCGGCCTTCTCCACGCCGTGACCGTAGGCGTCCGCCTTGATGACGGGCATGAGCGTATGTCCCTTCCGCATCAGCGTATCGAGATTGCGGCGGAAATGATCCCAGTGTATGCGTACCTGACATGAAGACTCTGTCATGAATGGCTCCCGATTCGAGGCGTTCGGCGTTAAGCCCCGTCCGGGGGCTTTTTTTCGCTCTCGTTGTATGCTATGAAATCAGCTTCCGGATGAAAGGAAGCGCCGACACGACCGGCGCAGTTCTTTTCCCGTGCTCCGTTTCTGCCTCTACCGCCTCTTTTCCTGTCTTGCAACCCGGAATATGCCGTGTTTTTTTCTTCTGCTTCCATTTCATCGTTGTGGCGCACGACTGCGGCCGCCTTCACGGCGCTGGTCTGTCTTCTTTTCCTCGCGCTGCCGTCCTCTGCCGAAGAGGGACAGAAGTCGCTGACCACCGGCGGCGACGCTCCCTGGACGCTCAATGCCGACAGCGTGGTGAGTCTTGACGACGGCGTCATCGTCGAAGCTTCCGGCAACGTG
>USNI01000118.1 GCA_900555975.1 uncultured Desulfovibrio sp.
CTGTCAGGGCAGCCGGAACACTGTTCCGTCGAGCAGGAGGATGCCCGTACCATCGCCGTCAGCATCCGGTGAAGATCACGCCTCTCCGGATCCCGCAGAAATCCGACTGTCCGGGAAAAGAACTTCGCATCCGTTTTTTCTGTGCATGCAGGACGCATGGTCCAGAAAGAAAAAAACTGTGAAGACTCTGCGCCGCACATGTTCCGTCGTCAGTTGCCGACAGAAAGCAGCTTTTTCAGCATACCTGCAAAAGGCCTGGCCATGACCGGAAGAGAAAACGTTCTGCCCTTGACAAGATCATGAAGGAGCGCATCCACGCCTTCCCTGTCTGCGGAAATTTCTTCAATGCGTATCCATGCGCCGTCATCATCCACTTCAGCGCGGCTCAGCACGATGCGAACTTCTTCGGAAAAGCCACGAGGCCGCACCACGGCCGTGATTCCGCCTCCGAAGGCACAGTCCAGATCAAGAATTTCCACATATCGGCCAGCCTGCCGATGCAGCGCTCCCATCACGGCATCACTTTTCAAAAGCTTGTTCACGCCCGCGCGCAGCAGCATCAGGGAGGAATCCCGGATCATCATGTCACTTCCGGGCAAGCACTACGGCCTCGCCCAGTATGAACAGTACCTGCGCCGTTGCCTGCAGAAAAAGCATGGCCTCCTCGGCGGAGCGCCCCCTGATCGTTCCGCTCCAGTTCGCGAGAGCCATGATGCTCCAGCTGCCCTTGATACAGGCTGCAAAACGATCGCCTTCGGGCGTGCCTCCGGGCATTCCCGCGAGCTCCAGTGCCGTTTCGTCAAGATATTTCATGCCCTTCTCACGGGCAAGCAGCGCAAAAAGATTGCTCTTGAGCAGTTCATCCTCTACGGCTTCCCACATACTGGCGGCCGCAGCCCCGGCAAAACAGCAGGAGCCAAGCACGGCAAGAGGCTCCACATGATCATACAGGGAATGATATTCGCGGATGCAATGCTCGAAAAAGGAACGCACAAGACCTGAAAGCTCAGGAATGCTGCGGACCGACTCCTTCAGAAAACCCGCTTTGGCGGCCTCTGACGCCAGCATGTTCTGAAGAGCGCTTCTATACTCTGCCACTTCCTTCAGCAGATTCCTGTCCTTTTCTCCTTCCATACGAATCTCCTCCCGTCGCTGATGCCCGTCGCTTCTTTTCCTGAGCCTGTTCCAACCTCCGTCGGAAGGACGGAGCACACGGGCATCGACCATCCGAAACCATGCTCCGGTCGTCAAAGCTTCGCCGGGCACGTGACAGGCATGTCTTCACGTTTGAACGTTCCAAGGGAAAGGAACCTAGCAGCAACCTGTGTTCATTTCAAGTATGGAAGCATCGCCTTGGCAGAGCATGAGGAATATGCTAGACCTCACCTCTGTGCTGACGCTGTACACGACAGACAGACTCTTCCCGTCAATTTCTGTTCAGCGGAACGCATCCCCGTATGTGTGCGCTTTCCAATCGACGGAGGTTTTATATGAAAATTTTTAATTTCTTTGGCGATTCCGTCACTCTTGGCGTCAATGACGCTCCCGCGGGCGGCTGGGTGGCACGTCTGGCCGGGAAGGCCGCAGTCGCCGGACTTTCCGTACCACCGGACACATTCTACAATATGGGCGTGCGCCGAAATTCCAGTCGCATGATACTGGACCGCTGGGAGAACGAGTTCAAAACCAGAAGCATGGACGGCGTTCCGTCCTTCCTTCTCTTCTGTTTCGGCACCGTGGACATGGCAGCGCCCAAGGGTTCCCCCAACATCGCCATAGGGGAATCCGCCGCCAATGCAAGGGAAATCCTGATGAAAGCGAAAACATACGGTGCCACGGCCATGATCAGTGCCCCGCCGGTTGCGGAGACAGAGCACTGTCTGCGCCTCGAATCGCTCTGTACTGCATACAGCGCCATCTGTTCCGCCGTCGAGGTTCCTTTCGTAGACATCTTTCATCCCCTGCTGAAATCCGGTTATGTGCATGATCTCTCGGACGGCGTTCATCCCGGTCCGTCCGGCAATGAGATGATCGCATCGCTCCTACTTACCGCTCCCCCCCTGAAATCGTGGTTCAGAGAATAAAAATAATGCTTGACAGAACGGCACGCTCTCTATAGATTCCATCCGTCAAGCAAACGACGCGTCACCATCGTCTATCCGGTTAGGACGGCGGCCTCTCACGTCGCTAAGAGGGGTTCAAATCCCCTTGGTGACGCCAGCGAATGCAAGAAGGCCACATCGCAATGATGTGGCCTTTTTTGCGTCCTGACATACAGCGAAAGGCCCCAGGAGAACGGGAGGTTGTGTTTCCGGTGTCACCCGGCGGCGGGAACAGGTGAGATTTGAAAGAGGAGAGGATTCGGGAAAGAGGAACTTCTCTGAAAAAAATCCTTCCCTCGCCAAACCTGTGAGGCTCGCGCCCATCCCTCCCCCAGAGATATTTATACTTCCGAATCCCCGGTCCGCTGTCTTTTCCGGCAATTGCCTTTGGAAAAGACTTGTTGCGACGTGGAACGGCTCTAACGCCCAAATAAAAAAGGCCCCGCAACCTTTCGGATGCGGGGCCTTTATTATGAACGTCGATTAATAGCGGGAGTAGGAGGGACGAGCTTCGCGCGGGCGGGCTTCGTTCACCTTGAGATTACGACCGCTGAAGCTGAAGTTGTCCAGCGCTTCGACAGCGGCCTGAACGCCTTCGCTAGCCATCTCCACAAAACCAAAACCGCGGGCGCGGCCGGTTTCACGATCAGAAACGAGCTTCACGGAAGTCACTTCGCCGTAAGGGGCAAAAAGATCGCGAACATCATCTTCGGTAGCGGACCAGGGGAGATTGCCGACATAAAGAGACTTAGTCATAAAAAAAGAGACCTTGTGTAAAAAAAGAAAGACATGATGCCTGCGCATGGACTCCATCAGTCCTCTGCACGGCGTGAAAACACAATGCCCTGTTTCCTGAGGAAGTCAAGCTTTTTTTCTTATTTTTAAAAAAGTTAGGAAAAAATAACGTCCCACTTCCACAAGACTCGAACAAAACCGCCCTATTGCCTGCCCCCATGACCTCCATGCGCGAACGGCGTTTCAGCCGCCCGCACAACCGGATCCGACCCCTTCTGAGGTTCCCGCCCCACTACCGCAGAAATTCCGTGAGATCCGATTGCAGGATGGTATCCAGTTCCTCAGTCCGTTCCGCGTCGCTCTCCGTGAAGGCGAATCCGAAAACGGGCAGTTCGGGCACATCCACCTTGCGCAGTTCGAGCACCTTCGCAAAGTGTGCGGCCAGCCGATCGTAATCGAAGGCCGAAGACGGCGGCAGGGATTTCGGCTTGTCCAGAATGACCATACTGTAGATCTTTCCTCCCCTGCCCCGCAGGATGGCGTCGAAATCCGGCTTCCGGTCATTCAGGTAGCAGTCCACCGTATTGATCCCAAAGGCGAAGTAGGCCATATCGGTCGTACACAGGCCCGCGAAACGCATCGCATTGAACTCGATGGGCAAAATCCGATCGCCCTCGACCCGCAATTCGACGTGGGCGGGAAAGTCCCGGATGCCCATCAGCGCGTTGACCTTCCTGAAAAACGCCTCAAAACGCGCCTTGTTCGCTTCGATAACGTCCTTACCCGTATAATACAGCCGGTCGCTCACGTCGCTCAGCGACGCGAAACGGTGTGTGAAAATATTCAGGATGACCGGTTCGCCCTCGCCGTCGAAATACACGTCCACGGCGAACTCTTCCCCGGTGATGTATTCCTCCACCAGGAACGACGACTGGTCGACCACGCTTTCGGGGAAGCGGTCCCGGCTCTCGCGCAGGTTGCGTTCAATGTCAGCCACCGCCGCCGTCCAATCGTCATCGGACGTGATCGTGTACACGCCGAGGCTGAAAAATCCCACGGACGGCTTGAGGATGAAAGGCTTTTTCCAGCCACTCACGTCGGTCTTCCCGAGTTCGCCCACCGGGATCTCGCGAAAGAAGAAATCCGGGTACATTCCGGCCAGCAGGCGGCGCAGCGCGGCCTTGTCCTTCATGGCGTCGATATGGCGGGCCACAGGCATGTCGCCCAGATGCGCATGAATCCATTCCAGCGCGTTCTCGGAAGACGTATACAAACGCTCCCCGTTCCGGCAGCGCTTCTCAGCCTCAGCGTCGTCCACAAGGTTCAGGCCGTA
>USNI01000119.1 GCA_900555975.1 uncultured Desulfovibrio sp.
CCCTTTTTCGTTCCCCGCAGATCACGCCTTCCGCCTTCCGGTCTGCGGGCGCCCCCTTTCCTGCCGCCTCCTTCCGGAACGCCCTTCCGCCGCCTTCCCGCAGACAGGGCCTCCCGCCCGTCCCGTGCCCGCGCCTTTCCCTCATGCCGACGTAACCGGACATCGGCCGGGGCAAAGGCCCATCGCCCGTCATCGAAGCAGCGCAGCCTCTGCTCCCCCGTGAATCCTGTTCCGTCCCAAACACCTGACGGCATGGTCATGCAACGAAGCGCCGGAACGGCGGATGAGATGCCTGAGCGAATCTTTTTTCATAGCTGATGCAGCCTGTCATATGTTTCATTGACTTGTCATATCACGTAGTATCAACGTCGTACAAGAGCATTTTTTATTCCAGTACAATACTGATACATACAAAATACTGACTACAACTTTCCAGTTTTATCGCCATTCCTTTGTTAACAAGTGTCTTTAACATTTTCTTTTCAATGCATAAAAGAAGATATATCGAACAAAGTTATTATTAATTTCTTTTTTCACAATACATATTTTTTTCTTGTGCACCACTGTTTTCCCATGATAATGTAGACGCTCTCAGCCGCCCCGACACGGGACGGCCGGGATCCGGAACTGCCTTTTTCCGAAGGGACGCCCCGCGTTCCCTCACGGCACGAACGGCACGCGCGGAAGCGATGCTTCCGTCGCAGCCATCACGGACGGACGCGCCGTCCGGAACGTCACTGTGGAGTCAGTCATGCCCGTCAGCAGATCAGCCATGCTCGCCAAGCTCAACGATGCCTACGCCGTCTATTTCGACGTCATGCCCGTGGACGAGCAGACCCCGCATCTTGCCGCAGGCTACGCCTTCCACTCCGTGGACGAGTGCTTCGTGCTGTCGAAGAAGGTCAAGCTCTGGCGCGCTGAAATCAACGAATTCGTGTATGTGTTTTCCGTTCCCGAACTGAGTGCGGACATCTTCGACCTGTGCCGGGGGAAGGCTCTTGAGCTGGGCATGGACCGCATCCGTCCTCACATCGAACACCGATCGTCCTTCATCACCGTTCTCTTCATCTGCGACAGCGTCGCAGACGAGGCGGCAAGGCTCGTGCGCAGGACACGGCATCACAAGGACTTTCTGTTCTCACTCCACGGCTGGATGGACTTTCGCGCCGCCGCCCTGGATCTCTCCACCGGAACCGTCACGGTCAATGCGGCGGGGCAGGAACTTGCGGACTTCATACGCGGAAATCTGGCAAAGTGCCAACTCATCTGAGGAGGATTTGAATGAGTTCCGTTGTCATTCTCATTGGCGGATTCGTCTGCCTCATCGCAGGCTACATCTTTTACGGATCCTGGCTCTCAAAGCAGTGGGGCGTTGACCCCTCCAGACCCACTCCGGCCATCACCATGCAGGACGGCGTGGACTATGTCCCCGCCAAGACTCCCGTGCTCTTCGGCCATCACTTTTCTTCCATCGCCGGCGCCGGCCCCATCAACGGTCCCATCCAGGCCGCCTTCTTCGGCTGGCTGCCCTGCCTGCTGTGGATCATCATCGGCGGCATCTTCTTCGGCGCCGTCCATGACTACGGCGCACTGTTCGCATCCATCCGCCACAAGGGCGCATCCATAGGCGAGGTCATTTCCCAGAACATCGGCGTGCGCGCCAAGCGTCTGTTCATCGTGTTCGCCTACCTTGCCCTGCTGCTCGTCATCGCCGCCTTCGCCTCCATCGTGGCCGGCACCTTCAACGGCTTCGCTCCCGACGGCTCCCACATCGAGGCCAACGGCTCCACCGCCACCATCTCCCTGCTGTTCATCCTCATGGCCGTGGTCTTCGGCTTCTGCGTCTACCGCAAGAACCTGCCCCTCTCCGTATGCACCATCGTCGGCATCATCGTCCTCGTCATCTGCATCATCATCGGCCTCAACTGCCCCATCTATCTCGCCGGCGACACCTGGATGTACATCATCGGCATCTACATCTTCGTGGCCTCCGTCACTCCGGTCTGGATTCTGCTCCAGCCCCGCGACTATCTCAGCTCCTTCCTGCTCTATGCCATGATGATCGCCGCCGTGGTCGGCGTCCTGTTCGCCAACCCCACCATCAGCCTGCCAGCCTTCGTCGGCTTTGAAGTGAACGGTCAGTATCTCTTCCCCGTACTCTTCGTCACCATCGCCTGCGGCGCCATCTCCGGCTTCCACTCCCTGATATCCTCGGGCACGACCTCCAAGCAGCTCAACAGCGAAAAGAACGCCCGGATCATCGGCTACGGCGCCATGCTCGTGGAATGCGCCCTCGCCATCGTGTCCCTCATCAGCATCGGCTACATCTACACCCAGGCAGGCGCCGACGCCTTCAAGATGCCTCCCACCGCCGTCTTCGCCCGCGGCATTTCCGAAATGCTCGCCGTGGTCGGCTTCTCCAGCCCCGAAGCCCAGAAGACCGCCTATGGTCTGCTCATCCTCTCAGTGTCCGCCTTCTGCCTGACCTCCCTCGACACCGGCACCAGACTCGCCCGCTACATGTTCACCGAATTCTGGCTGAACCCCGGCGAAACCCCTGAAAACGTCACCGACTTCCGCAGGGTGCTCTGCAACAAGTACGTCTCCACCGGCTTCACCGTGATCGTGGGCATTGCCTTCGGCATGGGCGGCTGGTCCAAGGTGTGGCCTCTGTTCGGCGCGTCCAACCAGCTGCTTGCCGGTCTGGCTCTGCTCGCCGTGGCCGCATGGCTCAAGAACGCCGCGCGCAATCATAAGATGTTCATCTTCCCCATGGTCTTCATGATCCTCGTGACGCTCACCTCCCTGGCCCTCACCTTCAAGGAAAAGATCGTCACCATCGCGTCCGGCCAGGGCGACATGTTCGCCGCCTACCTGCAGGCCGGTCTTGCCGCCGTGCTGTTCATTCTCGCCATCTTCCTCGTGCGTGAAGCTCTGCCCGTGCTCACCGGCAAGAAGAATGTGACCGTCAAGTCCTGATTCCGACTCTCTCTCCAGAAAAGGCGCGACCTTCCGGCCGCGCCTTTTCTTTTTTTACGCTTCCCGCTACATTTTCCGCATGAACATGCCCGTTGAATCCTCCTTTCCCGCCCTGCTCGACGCCCTCCGTTCCCATGACCGCGCCATGCTCGTCGCGCCTCCCGGCTCCGGCAAGACCACTCGCGTTCCCCTTCTGCTCATGGAACACACGAAAGGGACCATTCTCATGCTGGAACCACGACGCATCGCCGCACGTTCCGCCGCGCGCTTCATGGCCGCATCCCTCGGCGAAGAAACAGGACGGCGCGTCGGCTACCGCGTCAGACTCGAAAGCCGCGTGAGCTGCGAAACCCGCGTGGAAATCATCACCGAAGGCATACTCACTCGACGCCTCATCGCCGATCCCTCTCTTTCCGGCGTCGGCTGCGTCATCTTCGACGAATTTCACGAACGCTCCCTGCAGGCCGATACCGCTCTCGCCCTCTGTCTGGAGGCGCAGGAGGCGCTTCGTCCGGATCTGAAGATCCTCGTCATGTCGGCCACCATGGATACGGACGAGCTTTCCCGTCTGCTCGCCCCCTGTCCCGTGGTGCGCGCCGAAGGCCGCATCTGGCCCGTGGAGATTTCCTATGATCCCTGTCCGGCCGGCAGCGGCAGCTTCGCGACCCCTTCCGGCATGGACGCGCTTCTCTCCCATGCCGCGGCCGTCGTGCGTCGGGTTCTGGCCGAAGACGGCGGTTCCGTTCTCGTCTTTCTGCCGGGACAGGGAGAAATCCGACGTCTTGCGGAACGGCTGCAGCACCTGCCCGACGACGTTTCCCTGCATCCTCTCTACGGCGACCTCCCCGCTTCCGCCCAGGACGCCGCCATGGCTCCCGCCGCCTGCGGCAGACGCAAGGTGGTGCTCTCCACGGCGCTTGCGGAAACGAGTCTCACCATTGAAGGCATCCGCGTCGTGGTGGACTGCGGTCTGGCCAGAAGCGCCCGCTTCTCTCCCGCCACGGGCATGAGCGCCCTTGTCACGACGCGCGTCACGCAGGATGCCGCGGATCAGCGCGCCGGACGCGCCGGACGCATGGCACCGGGACGCTGCGTGCGGCTCTGGCACGAGGGAGACACGCTTCTTCCCTCGCGGCGGCCGGAAATTCTGGACGCCGATCTTGCGCCCTTTCTGCTCGACGTTCTGGCCT
>USNI01000120.1 GCA_900555975.1 uncultured Desulfovibrio sp.
GTTTTCGCCATCGGCACCGAACTCAAGCACGCCACGGCCCGCGAATGGCTCGGCACGGGAAACGGTTCGGTCGCGGCGGCGCTCGCGGGCAAGGTGCTGCCCATCACGGCGGTGATGTTCCTGATCTCGCTGGTGATGCTGGTGATCAACTTCAAAATCGTGGGAACGCCGCTGAACGGCAGTCTTGCGGTGATTCTCGCCGGCACGCTGCTCTTCATTTTGAGCTACCAGTCGATCTCGGTGCTAATCGTCTCGCTGCTGGCCAACCTGCGCCTGTCGCTCTCGATCGGCGGCGGATATTCGGTGCTGGCCTTCACCTTCTCGGGACTGACGTTCCCGATCATGGCCATGTGGGAGCCGATGCAGTGGGTGAGCAAGATCTTCCCGTTCACCTTCTACACCGATATTTTCGTCGACCAGATGCTCCGCGGCACGCCGTGGGTCTACTCGCTGCCCGACCTCTGCTACATGTCGCTGTTCATCGTTTTACCGCTCCTGTGCCTGCCGCGCCTGAAAAGGGTCTGCACGGAGGAAAAATTCTGGGGGAGATTGTGATATGAGCCGATTTACGAAACAAATAGCCTCTTACTGGAAACAGCTCGGATCGGTCGTCCGCAACGAGTTCCGGACGATCTTCAAGGACGGTGGCGTGATGCTGATTCTGATTTTCGCCCTGATCATCTACGCCACGGCCTACTCGCTGGCCTACGGATCGCAGGTGCTCCGCAACGTGCCGATCGGCGTGGTGGACGAATGCCGCACGCCGACCAGCCGCAGTCTGATCGACACCTTCAACGCCGGGCCGAACACCTATGTGGCCTACAATCCGACCTCGATGGAAGAGGCCAAAGAGCTGTTCTACGGCCGCAAAATCTACGGCGTGGTCTACATTCCGTCGGACTACGGGAAGAAACTCTACGGTGGCGAGCAGGCCAACGTGGCGATTTACGCCGACGCCAGCTACTTCCTGATGTACCGCCAGGTTTTCCAGGAGGTCGTGACCTCGATCGGCAAGACGGGGGCGATGGTCGAATTCCAGCGCCTGATCGCCAAGGGGGCCAACATCCCGCAGGCGCAGGCCACCACCCAGCCCGTGATCTACCAGTCGCACAACCTGTTCAACCCTTATCTGGGCTACGGCACGTTCGTCATGCCGGCGATCATCATGGTCATCATCCAGCAGACGATGCTGATCGGCATCGGCATGATCGGCGGCACGTGGCGCGAATTCGGACTTTACCGCAAACTCTGCCCCGCAGGGCGGCGGCGGATGTCGACGCTGCCCATCGTCCTGGGACGCGGACTGGTCTACGCGCTGATCTACGCCGTGACCTGCACCTATATCCTCGGCCTGCACTACCGGCTGTTCCACTTCCCGATGAACGGTGCGACAGGAGCCGTCATGCTCTTCATCGAGCACGATGGCGCCGAGCGGGGGGACGGGCAGAAACAGCGCCGAGCGCGTGCCTATGATGATGCACGGTTCGCGACGTGCGGCAAGGCGACGGAATGTCCGTTCCCGCTGCTGCTGACTCTGATAGCCATGATAGAAGAAGATGGGGGTTCCCGGGAAACGTTGTTCGGCGTCCCTTCTGAGTTTGAGGGCAATGGCCACTTCCGGCGCGAGAATGAGGGCGGAGCGTCCGCGGACGAGGCAGGCGTGGGCAAGTTCCAGATAGACGGCCGTCTTGCCGCTGCCCGTGATGCCGAACAGAAGATGAGCAAACGGCCGTTTTTCTCCCCGGGCGAGAAGATCCATTTCCCGGCAGTAGTCATTGAGCGCGGTCTGCTGTTCTTCGGTGAGCTGAAAAGGCGGTTCCGGAGGAGGAAGCAGCTCCTCTCCGGGTTCGGTGTCCTCTTCTTCCCTAGCAGCGGACCGCAGTTCCACGAGCTTGTTTCTGACGAGAGCGGTCAGAGCCGCCGCGGAGTCCGGCAGGGCGTCGTGCAGCTTTCTGCGCGATGAGGCGCCGTGCTGCAGAAGCCATTCGAGCACTTCGCGCTGTCTGACGGCATTGGGCCGTACAGGCCACGGAGGATCGCAGGTGAGCGCGCATATTTCGCCGGCTGCGGCGTCTTCGGCCAGCATGAGAAGTTCCGCCCGGCCCGCCATGAAGTCCCGTGCCAGTTCGGCGCGTTCTCCGGGCGTGAGGGAAGGGATGTCCCGGAGGGTAAAAAGTTTCGGCTTGCGTCCCCGGCCGTCGAGATCCGGCAGATAGCGGCGTACACGGATGCGCGCCGTTGTCCTCAGTCCCTGCGGCAGAAGATTGCCCAGAATCCTGCCGGGAGAGGAATACTGACGTGCCGCCAGCTGTTCCACGGTGTCCATGTAGTCTTCGGGCAGCAGCGGAACAGGTTCCAGAGGCCATGTCAGGGGACGCAGGGAAATCTCCCCGTTTTTTTTCATGCTGTGCTGACCGGCACAGCTTTCCCGGAGCGCGGCCCTGTCGTCATCGGCAAACACGGCCGTGATCACGCCGGCACGTATGGCCCCGCTGCCCAGCGGAACGGCGACGCGCATGCCTCTGTTCCATGCAAATCCCGGAAATTCTTCCGGAGTCAGATAGCTCAGCGTGGCATAGGGAGGCGTGCATATGGCGACATGACAGATCATGTTCCCTGTCCTATCCGAAGAGGGAACGACAGGCAAGAGGAAGAAATGCGCATCATGTCCTTCCGGTCGTCCGGACGGCGCGCATCGTGCCCGGATACGGCGCGCAGACGGGTCATCCCTTGAAGACGAAGAAGGCGCCGGCCACGATGAGCGCGAAGCCGATGGCATGATTCCAGGTGAGGCTCTCTCCGAGATAGAGCGTGGAGAAGATGCCGAAGATGGTCAGTGAGATGACTTCCTGAATGGTCTTGAGTTCCGCAGCGGAAAAGTAGCCGTATCCGATGCGGTTGGCGGGAACCTGAAGACAGTATTCAAAGAAGGCGATGCCCCAGCTGACGAGGATGGCGCCTATGAAGGTGAGGGAATGATGCCGCAGATGTCCGTACCAGGCATAGGTCATGAATATGTTGGAACCGATGAGCAGCAGAACGGTGACGAGAGGAACAGGCAGATGGAGTGTCATGGATGCCTCGCCGGGAAGCTTCATGTCGGAGTGAAAAAAAGAAAGGGGAGCGCGCTCCCCTTTTGTGCTGATCCGTGTTCGGGTGGAATCCTGACCTGCTACAGGTCGAATTCCCTGTGCAGGACGTTGACCGCAAGTTCAAGATCCGCTTCGTCTACGAGGCAGGAAATCTTGACTTCAGAGGTGCTGATCATGAGCAGGTTGATGCCGGCCTTGTACAGAGCGTCAAAGGCGCGGCTGGCAGCACCGCTGTGGTTGCGCATGCCCACGCCCACGACGGAGACCTTGGCGATATTGGAAGAGTGTTCGATGCTGCTGCAGGCGGGAGAGGCCTTCTGCAGAACTTCCAGCGTCCGTTTCAGATCCTTGCGGGACACGGTAAAGGCCATGTCGGTTACACCGTCACGGCTGGCGGTCTGTATGATCATGTCCACCACGATGCCCGCATTGCCCAGAGGGCTGAAGATGCCGGCTGCCGAGCCGGGTCTGTCCTGTACGTCGCGGAGCGTGACTCTGGCCTGATCCTTGTCAAATGCAATGCCCGAAACGAGCACGGACTCCATCATGATGTCCTCCTTGGTGACCAGCGTGCCCGGATCATTGGAGAAGGTGGAACGCACGCGGACTGGAACATTATATTTTTCAGCAATTTCTACGGAACGGATTTGCAGAACCTTGGCGCCCATGGAAGCCATTTCCAGCATCTCGTCATAGCTGATGCGGTCCATTTTGTGGGCATCCTTGCACATGCGGGGATCGGTGGTATAGACGCCGTCCACATCGGTATAGATGTCGCAGCGGGTCTCGTCGCCGAGAGCTGCCGCCACGGCGACGGCGGACGTGTCGGAGCCGCCTCGGCCCAGCGTGGTGAGACGCATGTCGGGCGTACGTCCCTGGAAACCGGCCATGACGACGACGTCATAGGTCTGAAAGGCTTCCCTGATGGTGTCGGCACTGATGGTGTCGATTCTGGCATTGCCGAAGACATCGTCGGTGATGACGGGGAGCTGGAATCCCAGGAAGGAGCGGGCTTTCACTCCCGCGTCGCGCAGGAGCATGGAA
>USNI01000121.1 GCA_900555975.1 uncultured Desulfovibrio sp.
TCTTCGCTGAACAGGCTGTTTGCGGTATCGGCGGTGCGGCGCAGGCCCTTCATGGCGTCGCCGGCTTCGGTGACCACGCCTTCGGAGGCCGAGGCCAGGCTGTTGACGCTTTTGAGGACGCCGTTGACGCTCTGGAGGGCGGCGTGGACGTCCTTGCGGAGGGATTCGGCAAGAACGGCATAGGAGTCGAGCGTGCTGCCCGCGTTCTGGCGGAGGGCGCCGAAGGCGACGACTTCGTTGCGGATGGCGTCGCTGGTGTCGCGCAGGCTGGCGACGAGACCGGAGGCGTCGATGTCGCGCATCTGTTCGGTGAGGTTCTTGAGACTGCCCATCACGTCGAGCAGGATTTCCTGGACGGGCATGTCCTCGAGGGTGTTGAGGGCGGCGTCGAGGGAGGAGAGCTGCGTGGGGATCTGCGGGGAATCGCGGTAGGGGGTGAGGGAGGCAGGATCCACGGGCTCGGCGTTGCGGAAGATATCGAGTTCCACGCAGAGCTGCCCGGTGAGAATGCTCGAGATGCCGAGCTTGCCGCGCAGGCCGGCGCGGATGAGGCGGTTCAGGATGTCCGGATCGTCGAAGAGTTCCTTTTCGCTGCCGTTTTCAAGCAGGGCGGTCGCCTTTTCCTTTTCTATTTCGATGACGACGGGGGGCTGGAAGCGGGCGGTGCCGACTTCGGGCCGGATCTGTATGCTTGAGACCCTGCCTATGCGTATGCCCTTGAAGTAGACGGGCGAGCCGGGCGTCAGTCCCTTGAGCGAGGTGTTGAAGTACAGCACGAAGGTGGGATTTCTGCTGCTGAAGGTGCCGGAGCCGAGCAGGATCACGAGTCCGACGAGCAGCGCCAGAGCGCCGAGAACGAAAGCTCCGATGAAGGTTTTAGTGCCGCGTTCGGTCATTGTGCTCCTCCGGTGTCGCGGCCTTTGCCGCGCGTAAGAAATTCCACCACCTCGTCCGGACCGTGCCGGAGCAGCTCATGCGGATCGCCGCCTGCGGTCATGGTTTTGGTGGCGGCGTCGAGGAAGACGGAGTTGCTGGCGATGGCGAAGATGCTGGCCAGTTCGTGGGTGACCACCACAACGGTCATGCCGAGGGTGTCTCTGAGCTGCAGGATGAGATCGTCGAGTCTGGCCGCGCTGACCGGGTCGAGACCGGCGGAAGGTTCGTCGAAGTAGACGATGTCGGGATCGAGGGCGAGGGCGCGGGCGAGACCTGCGCGCTTCTTCATGCCGCCGCTGATTTCCGAGGGATAGAAGTCCTCGAAGCCGGCGAGGCCCACGAGCGAGAGCTTGAAGGAGGCCAGGGCGCGGATGTCCTTCGGGGAGAGGTCGGTATAGTATTCGAGGGGCAGGGCGACGTTTTCCGCGAGGGTGCGGGAGGTCCAGAGGGCGCCGCTCTGGAACATGACGCCGGTGCGGCGCATGATGCTTTCGCGTTCGGCGGAGGAGACGCCCCAGAAGTCGGTCTGTCCGTAGTAGACGGTGCCTGCGGCGGGCGGGGTGAGACCCATGAGCACGCGCAGCAGGGAGCTTTTGCCGCAGCCGGAGCCGCCCATGATGATGAAGATGTCGCCCTTGCGAATGGTGAAGGAGAGACGGCTCTGGATCACGCGGGAGCCGTAGGCGACGGTGACGTCCTGTGCGGTGACGGCGGCGTTCGTGTCGGGCAGGGCTTTCATAGGTCGAGCACCGTGAGGATGATGGTGATGACGGACGTGGCCACGATGATGCCCACGATGGAGCAGACCACGGCGGAGGTGGTGGCGCGGCCCACGGCGGAGGCGTTTCTTCCGCAGCGCATGCCCTGATAGCAGCCGCACAGGGAAATGATGAAGCCGAACACGAGGGCGTGGAAGAGACCGGTCCAGACGAAGCCCGTGGTCATGAACTGCAGCGTGTTGGAAAGATAGGCGGAAGGCGCGATGTCGAGCATGAGCACTCCCACGAGAAAGCCGCCGGTGATGCCTGCGACGTCGGCGTAGAGGGTGAGCAGAGGCGTCATGACGGCAAGACCGAGCACTCTCGGCAGCACGAGGAAGTCGGTGGGGGAGATGCCGAAGCCTGTGAGTGCGTCGACCTCCTCGTTGACCTGCATGCTGCCGATGACGGCCGCAAAGGATGCGCCGGTGCGGCCGGAGAGCACGATGCCCGTGAGCACCGGACCCATGACGCGCACCATGGACACGCCGACCAGCGAGGCCACATAGACCTCGGCGCCGAAGAGCCTGAGCTGCATGGAGCTGACGAAGGCCAGAATGAGTCCGAGCAGCAGGCTCGTGAGAGTGACGATGGGCAGGGCGTCGACGCCGCATTCGCGCAGGACGTTCCACAGATCGCGGGAGCTGCACGAGGCGCGGCCGGTGAAGAAGCGCGCCATGCTGACGGACACTTCTCCGATGAAGGTCACCACGTCGCGGATGATGCCGGGCCAGGCGAGGGTCTTTTCTCCCACGATTTCGAGAAAGCCCGGCTCCTGTCTGGGGGCGCCCGTGTCGCGGGCGGGAACGGCGAGGGCCATGTCGAGCATGGGTCTCATGCCGTCCGGCAGAAGGGAGGTGTCCACGGAGAGGGAGCGCGAGCGGGCGGTCCGTGCGATGGAGGTGAACACGGCAAGGAGCATGCTGTCCCAGCCGTCGACGCGGTCGGCAAGAAAGCGCACGCCTTCCGCGTCCGCGAGCGCGTCGAGGGCCTGTTTCATCATGGCTTCCGGCACGTGGGCAGCGGCGGCGACGGCCTGTCTCGACCACGGTCCGGAGGCCCGCACCACAAGGATGTTCCGCTGTTTTTCTATGTCGAAGGCAGGCTGCATGGTTCCTCGGCGACAGGCGTTTGCGGGCATCGTGCCGCTCCGGTGGGGCACGATGCCGGGACACGGTCCGCCCGGCGGGCTGCCGGTCGCGGAGCCTCTTTCGGGAACGTGTCCGCGCCGGGCGGGGAGGGAAAACGGAAGCCGTCCGCCCGGGGGCGCGGCGGTGATCTTCGTCGGAAGCTCTGATCCGCGCCTGCCGGCGGCCGACGCGGATCAGGCGTCCTTCAGTCCATGTGCATGGCGGCGCGCACGAGCTTCATGGTCTCGGTGATGGATATTCTGGCCTTTCTGCCGCCGTCCGCAAGTATTTCTTCCACAAGGCCGGGTCTGGCGAGGATGGCTTCACGGCGTTCGTGCAGCGGTTCGAGGAAGGTCTGCAGATTCTTCATGAAGATCTTTTTGCAGGCCACGCAGCCCATGGAGGCGTGGGTGCAGGCTTCGCGCACTTCGTTCTGCGTGTCCTTGTCGGCGAGCAGCACGTGGTAGGGGAAGAGATTGCACACGTCGGGATTGCCGGGATCGCTCTTGCGCAGACGGGCCGGGTCGGTGAACATGCCCCTGATCTTGGGTTCGAGATCCTCGAGGGTGTCCTGCAGGAAGATGCCGTTGCCGTAGCTCTTGGACATCTTGCGGCCGTCCAGACCGGGGCACCTGGCGGCCGGAGTGAGTCTGGCCTCGGGTTCGGGAAAGACGTCCGTGGTGTTGAAGCGGCGCACGATTTCGCGGGCGAGTTCGAGATGGGGCTGCTGATCCTGTCCCACGGGAACCCAGCGCGGACGATGCTGAATGATGTCCGCGGTCATGAGCACGGGATAGCCGAGAAAGCCGTAGTTGCCGAGGTCCTTGTCGGTGATCTGCTGCTGCTGTTCCTTGTAGGTGGGGCAGCGTTCCAGCCAGCCGAGCGGGGTGATCATGGAGAGCAGAAGATGCAGTTCCGCGGTTTCCTTGATGTCGGACTGACGGTAGATGGCGCATTTTTCAGGATCGAGTCCCGCGGACAGCCAGTCGACGACCATGTCGTGCACGAACTGCGGAAGCTTCGTCGTGTCGGCGTAGTTGCTGGTGAGGGCGTGCCAGTCGGCCACGAAGAAGAAGGCCTCGTGGGTGTTCTGCATCTCGACCCAGTTCTTGAGGGCGCCGAAGTAGTGACCGATATGAAGAGGTCCGGTGGGCCGCATGCCTGAAACTGTGCGATCGTTCGCCGTCATGGCGTGTCTCCTGATGAGAATGAAGGGGAAAAGGGGGAAATCACAGGCCCACGGCCGTGAGGGCGAACGTCCAGGACCAGCGCAGCAGCGGCATGAGAAT
>USNI01000122.1 GCA_900555975.1 uncultured Desulfovibrio sp.
ATTTCCGCCCATAGACGCTCAGGCAAGATCCATGATCTTCTTGCGCTCATCGCCGGGCAGAATGCCACGCTTGCTTTCCCGCACGAAGCAGATGAATTCCTCAATGTCCGGCAGATGACCGTATTCCGCCTCGAGCTGCAGAAGCGCGTCGGGACGGGGAATGCCGGAATACCACGTCATGCGATAGGCCTGCTTGAAGGCCGAAAGCAGCTCCATGGAAGCCTTGGCACGGCGCAGACCCACGATGTTGGGAGACTGCACCGTGGCACGGTTGCCGACGGCCAGCATCCACGGAGGAAGATCCTGCGCAAGGCCGGACATGCCGCCCACAAAGGCGTGCTTGCCGACGCGCACGAACTGATGCACGGCGGACAGGCCTCCGATGATGGCGTTGTCGTCCACAAAGCAGTGTCCGGCAAGCGTGGCGTTGTTGGACATGACGATGTTGTTCATCACCGTGCAGTCATGAGCCACGTGGACATAGGCCATGAGCAGGTTGTTGTCGCCCACTCGCGTCACGCCGCCGCCGGCTTCGGTGCCGCGATGAAGCGTCGTGAACTCACGGATATTGTTTCTGTTGCCGATGACGAGCCTGCTCACCTCGCCGTGGAATTTCAGATCCTGCGGCTCTCCGCCCACGGCTGCATAGGAATAGACATGATTGTCCTCCCCCATGGTGGTATAGCGCTTGATGGAAGCAAAGGCATCGATGCGGGTACGGGCGCCGATGACGACGTCATCTTCAATGACGGCGCAGGGACCGATGACGACGTCATCGGCAATCTGTGCCGTAGGTGCGACAAACGCGGTCGGATGGATCTGAGGTGCTGCCATATCAGAAGGACTCCCTGGGAAGGACGGATGCGGTAAGACGGGCTTCGGCAACCACGTTGCCGTCCACATACGCCTTGGTATCCATCTTCCAGAGCTGCATTCTGTGCGTCAGATTGGTGCATTCCATGACCAGCTTGTCACCGGGACGGACAGGCGAACGAAAACGCGCCTTCTCGATGCCGGTGAACAGATAAATCTGATCGGGATGCTCCTTGAATTCAGGGAAGCTGTGCGCCACGAGAATGACGCCCGTCTGCGCCATGGCTTCGATGATGAGCACACCGGGCATGACCGGCACGCCGGGGAAATGCCCCTGGAAGAACGGTTCGTTGAAGGTAAGATTCTTGTACGAACGGATGTGATCTCCGGGCACCAGCTCGTCCACGCGATCCACCAGAAGGAAGGGATAGCGATGGGGCAGGATGCTCAGAATCTCCTTGATGCCGAGGGAAATGGACTCGCTCATGGTGTTGTTGCCTTTTAACGGTTTATAGTGACGGCACGGCCGTCCCGCGCGGTCTCTCCCGTGAGATACGAACGGAAGGCGCGGAAAACGGCTGTCGGCGACGGAGCCTTGCTCCGCCGCCTGCCGGATTAGCGATGATGCATCATGGACATCCAACGGTTCCACATGGCCACGAGGGAACGGTCGGTCTTGTCGCTGGACATGGGTTTATGGCCCATTTCCTTCTCAAGCCTGGCCACCCGCTTGAAGAGTTCGGGAAGCTTGGGCATGAGCGTGGCGTTACGCAGATAGGTATTATAGTCCACGGTGGGAGAGCCGCCGACGACCTGGCCTTCGGCAATGTCCTTGGCCACGCCGGCCTGCGGCCCGATGGTTGAATTGCTGCCGATATGGAGATGCCCGGAAATGCCGGCCTGACCCGCCATGGTCACGTTGTCGCCCACATGGGTGGAACCGGAAATGCCCACCTGCGAGACGATGAGGCAGTCCTTCCCGATATGGACGTTGTGACCGACCATGACAAGATTGTCGATGCACGTGCCGCTGCCCACAAGCGTGGCACTGAGTGCTGCACGGTCGATGGTGGCGTTGGCACCGATCTCCACATGATCCCCCAGTTCCACATGGCCGATCTGAGGGACCTTCCGGATGCCTTCCGCAGTTCTCACGAAACCGAACCCCTCGCCGCCTATCACGGCGCCGGGCTGAAGCACGCAGGCCGTCCCGAGCTTCGTACCCGCCATGAGAACGACACGGGGGTACAGGATGCAGCCATCTCCCAGCTCACAATCCTCTCCGATGTAGCAGCCGGGAAAAATGACGCAGCCTTTGCCCAGTCTTGTGCGCGGGCCTATGTAGCAGAACGGGTAGACGGTGCAATCCTCGCCAAGCTCCGCCTCGGGATGGATGCAGGCCATATGGCTCACACCGGCAAAGCTGCCCTGAGGCTTGACGAACAGCGTCAGAGCCTGCGCGAACATGGGATAGGGATTGTCCGTCACGAGCGCACGGGCAACATCCTTCTCATGCTCAGGCCGCACGATGACGGCACCGGCTCCGGTGGTGGACAGTTGTGAAACATACTTGGGGTTGGCCAGAAAGCTCAGCTCCGAAGGGCCGGCTTCTTCCAGCGTGTTGATCCCGGTGATGATGATGTCGTCATCGGGATCCTTAAGAGCCAGTCTCACACCGAGCTTTTCCGCTATTTCGGAAAGCTTGAACGACGGATTGGGCATTCCTTGCTCCTTTGTTATTTCACGGAGCTGAGATTGAACTTGCCGCCCTTGTCCTTCCAGACCTTGTTGACTTCCTCGATCAGGCCGCTCGTCACGTCATTGGCCTGAACGTAGAACATGACCACGGAGGCATCGATGATCATATCATAGCCGTTTTTCTTGGCATAGTTCTCGCAGGCGGTGCGCATCACTTCGTTCATCTGGGAATTGATGGCCTGCTGCACGCGGGAAAGGCGCTGGGTATAGGCGGTACCCTTGGTTTCCAGCTCCTGAGCCTGTTTCTGAATTTTCTGGAAGCGCTCGTTGCGGGCCTTTTCGGACAAGGCGGCGGACTGCTTGCGCAGATCCTCAGCCTGCTTGCTGACATCGGCATTCTGCTTTTCGAGCTGTTCGCGCTCCTTGGCGAACATGGAGGTCAGCTGCTTTTCCGCCTCCTTGCCGGGATCGCTCTGAGAGGAAAGGCGCAGGGGATTGGCCACGCCGATCTTGCCGGCGGCCTCAGCCTGGGAAGGCAGTACGACGGCGGAGCAGAAAAAAGCCACAGCCAGCGCAATGACAGTGCGACGAAGCATAATAAGACTCCTTAATAAGGAAAAAGTAGCATACATGACGTGCCGAAACAAGAGGCACGGACAACGGCCAACAGTACCCTTGAGGACATGAAGGCGTCAAGAATGATTTAAGCGTACAGACGCGCAAGCTCTTCCAGAACCCTGCGGGCGCTTTCGCCCGGGGACACGCCGAAGGTACTCACGCTGATCGAAGCATAGCGTCGGTACAGTTCCTCTCGCTCCCGGAAGAGTTCCTCCAGCGTCTGTCCGGGATCTATGGCCAGTCCTCTGTCAGGATTGCGGGCGATGCGTTCAAGAATGACGTCCATGGGCACATCCAGATAGACCACGGGGCCAAGACCGGCAAGATGCTCCATGGTCCTGCTCCGGTACACGACGCTCCCTCCCGTGGCGATGACCGTGCGGGACAGACGCAGACGCCCCACGATTTCGGCTTCGACGTCGATGAAGGCTTCCTTGCTCATGGCATCTGCCACGCTCTGAAGCGGCGCGGCGAAAGCGGCTTCAATAATGTGGTCGCTGTCGGCAAAGGCCCAGTCCAGGGCGCGGGCCACCAGACGTCCCACCGTGGTCTTGCCTGCTCCCGCCATGCCTATGAACGTGACGCAGAGATGTTCCGGAAGATGGGGAACGACACAACTCTTCTGTTCGGACAAGGGTTCCGACATAACATTCCTTCGGGGCGCAAACCTGTTTATGCGGCGCAGTATCGCGCCGTTCCGCTGCTATACGCCGCAGTACTAAGGATGGCAAATGCCGGGCCGCGTCGTCAAGCCGGACGGAAACACAAAAAAACGGCATGCCTCGCGAGCCGGGCTTCTGTCTTCCGTGCTCTTTCGCGGACCGGCAAGGCTGCGGACAAAAAAAAGGCCCGTCGAAAACGACGGGCCCCATACTGCGAGAATCGGAAGATTAACGCTTGGAGTACTGATAGCGGGCGCGGGCAGCGGCCAGACCGTACTTCTTGCGTTCCTTCTTGCGGGCATCGCGGGTCAGCA
>USNI01000123.1 GCA_900555975.1 uncultured Desulfovibrio sp.
CAATGTGCAGAACCGCAGAATAGGGGCCGTATCCACCACTGCAGGCTACGGAACGGCAGCCATCGTGCTCAAAAGCGATGTGGCCAGACGCGCGACCTACATTGCCGAAGACACGTTCTATGCTCCCGTGGTCAACATGTCTCAGGAACGCCGCGCCAACTTCTACGCGCTTCTGGACGGAGCGGATCTTCCGACCGAATTCACCGCGGCCTGCCGCGACGTGAACTCTTCCGAACACAAGGTGCTGGAGAACTGGTTCGACAGCATCGCCAAGGTATCGGACGCTCGCACTTCGGCCTTCATCGCCCTGCCCTCGGGACTGAAAAAAATGACCGACGACGAAACGGAACGCTTCAAGGCCCTGCTCATGCAGTGCTTCGGCGACCGCTCCGCCACCCGCAACCTTCTGGCCACGCATGACAATCTCGAGTCGCTCATCCATCACATGAGCGACTTCGACGGCAACGCTCTCGCGCTGGCAGCCATGAAGAGCGCGGACGGCAGCCATCCCCGCGTCCATCTCACCGGCGCGCAGTATCTCGAAGCGCAGATACATGGCCCCCTCGTTCCCTCCCGCGACATCGCCGAAATACGCATCGACATCAACGACATACCGAGAGCAGATCAGGCGGAGGTCCGTGCGCGCATGGCTGCCTTTGAGCAGCGCACGGGCATACACGTCAACATCATCGGGGACTACGATCTGGCCGACGAAGTGGATGCGATCAGCGCCGTATACGCCGAGGAGGAAACTTTCCATCTCGGCCACCTCGACACGAATGCCATCGAGGCCGAATCCGAAGCCGTGCTCCTCAACCTCAGCGGACATATTGCCGCCCTCGCGGCAGAGGAAGGGCTGGATGCAGGCCTCGATCCGGGCATGCTGCGCCTTGAAGGCAACGCCCTTGGTCTTCTGGTTTCCAAGTTTCAGCAGACAGTGCAGAGAAACATGGGCAGAACGAGCGAAGCAAGCCACGATCCGAAAACGCTGGTTCGCCTGGCCTTCCGGGAAGTCGCCACGCCTATACTGCAGCGTAAGGCCGAGCTGCTGAGGGAGCTGAACCAGCTGCCCTTCTCCACCGAGGCCCAGAAGGCCGCCTTCGCCAACTGGGTATGCAGCGCCAAGGCTCTGCGCTCGCCGGAAGAGCTGCGCATCATTCATACGCATGCCACGGCGCAGGCAGCCCTCCTGAACGACATAGCGAACGCCGATCCCGCTCCTTCCGCAAGCGAGCTGTTCCAGCGTACCGGCGAACTCATGAAGAAGGCGTCTGAAGACCTCAACGCCTTTATCGAACGTCTCGGCGACAAGGACTTCGGCGCGGACGACAAGACCGCCGAACTCGACCGCATCTCCTTCATGTCGCTGGCACTTCTGGAACACGGCAATCCCGCCATGAATAAAGAAGCCATGAGCCGTCTGCATGAACGCCTGTTCTCGCCCGACCATCAGCAGCTTATGGCCCAGCTCATACAGATCGGTCAGCGTTCCGGCGACGAGGCCATAAACGACGCCGACGACTTCGGCATCATGAACGCCACGATTCTGCTCATGCAGCGCAATGCCGCCAATACCGCAAGGCTTGCCGGCGTCGGCTTTACGGGCATGCCGGAATTCTCCGCCGAGCTGTCCCTGATTCCGCAGTCCGCGCGCCAGGCCCTGCACAGCGTAGCTCCGGAAACCGCTGCTGCGCTGGACAGATTGCATCCCGGCTATCCACCCTTCCCGGCTGCCGCGCATCCCGAAGCCCTGCCTGCGGACGGCGCAGGCCGCAGAGCCTTCCTCGTCAACAACCTGGATGCCTACATCAACCATGAACAGACCTTCGAGCGCGGCACGTCCGTGCACGGACGCGGCCACATCACCCGCGCATTCATCTTTGCGTCGGTCATGTGTTCCATTCTCGAAGAGCAGGGCGTCCACATGGACCGCAACGCCGTTCTCTGCGGCATTACCGGACACGATCTCGGCAGACAGGGCGGCGGTCAGGACCAGTGGGAAGCCCGCAGCGCAGGCATGACCGTGGACGCCATGAAGACGGCCTTCGGCAACGACGCCATGGGCGCGGATTACGAGCAGGCCGTCGGAGACAGCATCGACGCCCATCGCGGTCAGACGCTGGAGGCCATGCTGCTCAATGCTGCGGATTCTCTGGACATCGGCCGTACGCAGCAGTTCGATCCCGAACGCTTCGCCTTCCTGCACGGTCGCGGAGGGGAAAAGCCGACCTCGGATGCACGGAAGATTCGCCAGCAGCTTGCCGTGGAAGCCGATCTGCTTCAGCGCCTCACCAATCCGCTCTGCCAGTCCCGCAACGTGCTGGACAAGCTTGTCATGGAAGCGGGAATGGCCGGCCACTTCGCCGAACACTACATGCAGCAGCGCAGAGATCTGACCGCCGACATAGCCCGGAAGTTCGCCGCCGAGTGGACCATCGACGCCGACACCTTCGTACGGAACATGGAAAAGACCATCGCGGACAATGCCGACCTCTTCCCGCTGCTCTCCAAGTACTACCGGCCGTAACGACAAAGAAATGCGGCGCGGACGCAACGCGTGTCCGTGCCGCGTTCTCCCCGCAGGCCGCGGCATCTCCGATTTTCGCACACCTCCAACGCATCACGCTCAGCAAGGAGTTTCTTCATGAAATGGACCATGACCCTGGAACGCTTCGGTTCCTCCATCGGCATCGATCATCTGGCTCCGGATGTGGACAGCAGCTGCTCGCTGCTTTTCGACAGTCAGCACGAAATCACCTTCACCCATGATGAAGAAGACCACTCCCTGCTGATGTACTGCGAAATCGGCAGTGCTTCCAGACTCGGCAAGGAAGCCTGTCTTATGCTGCTCAAGGCTTCGCTTCTCGGCGCAGAGACCGGGGGTGCGGCCTTTGCCATTCATGACAAGCTGGAGAAAGTCGTCCTGTGGAAGCGCTATGACGACACGATGACCGACGACGAGCTGAAGGAAGCCGTCAACGGCTTTCTTGCTCAGGTCACGGTATGGAAAAAAAGACTGAATGAACTTGAGAACGGCGACGGGGCAGCAGAAGCGCCTGTGGACAGCGTTTCCACCATGAACAACTTCGGCATGTTTGTCTGATGTACTCATCCCCGGCGCGTCATGCAGCTTTGCGCCCGGGGCAGAAGCATAACGGTCGATAATAAGACACGGCCGAGAAAAAACACACAGCGCACGCTCCCTCCGCTGCAGACAAATGTGATACGGCATAAAAAAAGACCGGCACCTTCTCAGGTACCGGTCTTTTTCATGATCTTCACACGGCCGCGTTGATCAGAAGATTGTCGCGATGGATGACTTCCGGATAGTGGGCATTGCCGAGCGCTGCGGCCACTTCCACACGCTTGAGTCCCTTGATGCGGTCCAGTTCCTCCGAAGAATAGTTGGTCAGGCCCACGCCTACGGCATGCTCTCCGCACACGACGCGCACGAGCGCGCCCGGTTCGAACACGCCTTCCACGCCGATCACGCCGCCCGGCAGCAGACTGCCGCCCTTCTCTTCCAGCGCTCTGGCCGCGCCTTCATCCACGAGCACGCTTCCCTGCGGCTCGGACTGATAGGCCATCCAGTACTTGCGGCGCGACACGGCCTGCGTTGCCGGCGCAATCCATGTGCCCACTCTTTCGCCGGCAAAAGCGCGGTCGAGAATGTCGGCGCGCCGTCCCGGCAGAATGAGCGTGGGCACGCCGAGCTGCGCCGCTCTGCGCGCGGCCATGAGCTTGGAACGCATACCTCCGGTTCCCACGCTGGTCTTGGCTCCGCACAGAGACTCTATGTCCAGATCGGCGATGTGCTCAATGCTGTCGAGATAGGGAATGACCTCGCCGGGCTTCGCCGATTCGGGATTGGCGGCAAGCACGCCGTCGGCGCTCGTCAGATTGATGTACAGCTCGCCTTCCACAAGATTCAGAAGAAGACTCGCCAGCTGATCGTTGTCGCCGAACTTCAGCTCCTGCACGGCCACGGTGTCGTTCTCATTGACGATGGGCACCACGCCCCAGTCGAGCAGATTCATGAACGTGTTGCGGGCATTGAGAAAACGGAGACGGC
>USNI01000124.1 GCA_900555975.1 uncultured Desulfovibrio sp.
TACTCGTCCATGCCGGACGCGCCCCCCTTCGCGTGGGCGGTCCCGTCAACATGCCCGTACATCGGGCTTCCACCATCGTCTCTCCGACTCTTGAGGAATTCGACGCCAATGAAGCCGGCGAAGCGAAATTCCGCAATGTCTGCTACGGCGCCCTGGGTACGGAAAACGCCTTCGCCCTGTGCGATGCCGTCAACCGTCTGGAGCAGGGGGCGGGATCCATGGTGACGAGCTCGGGACTGGCCGCATGCACCCAGTCTCTGCTGGCATTCGTCAGCGCAGGGGACCATGTGCTTATGCCCGACAACGTCTACGGACCGCAACGGGCCTTCTGCGAATCCATTCTTCGTCGCTTCGGCGTGGAGACGACCTTCTACGATCCCCGCATAGGCTCGGACATCGGCGTGCTCATCAAGGCCAATACCCGCGTCGTCTACACGGAGGCTCCCGGATCCCTCACCTTCGAGATGCAGGACATTCCCGCCATCGTCGAAGCCGCACACGCCCGCAGCGCTCTGGTCATCATGGACAACACCTGGGCCGGACCGCTCTATTTCAAACCTCTTTCCGCAGGCGTGGACATCTGCGTGGAGGCGGCGACCAAATTCATCGCGGGACACTCCGATCTGGTCATGGGCATCATCACGGCCCGTACGAAGGAGCTTTATCTGCGCATGCGCTCCTTCTGCATGCAGATGGGAGAAATCGCTTCGCCCGACGACTGCTACATGGCTCTGCGCGGTCTGCGCACCATGGAAGTGCGCATGGAAAGGCAGTATGCCCATGCCCTCGACCTCGCACGGTGGCTGCAGAAGCGTCCGGAAGTCCTGCAGGTGCTCTATCCTCCCCTGGATGACGATCCCGGCCACGATCTCTGGGCACGCGACTTCAAGGGGGCAGGTTCTCTGTTCTCCATCGTTCTTCCCAAAATGGAGAATAAAGCCGTGGCCGCCATGCTCAACGGCTACAGAATGTTCAGCATTGGCGCCAGCTGGGGCGGTTATGACAGTCTGGTGGAACACTGTCATCCGGAGCGTACGGCTCTCAACCGCATCGCCCCGGTGTGGAACGACGACAACTGCACCCTTGTGCGGTACGCCATAGGTCTGGAAGATGTCGAAGACCTGAAAGCTGATCTGGACGAAGGCTTCCTCCGTCTGCGCGCCGCTCTTGCCTGATCATTCTGGTGCAATGTCCACCCCATGGATTGTTCCATCGTGGGTGAATGGGTACAAAAAAGGAAATGTTCTCATTCGTCCATTGACAAAGTCAAGAACCGTTCCTATTTTTACCCAAAACCATTTTCTGGAGATGCACATGATCAATCTTTCCGATGCTGCCCGCCAGGAACTTGAGGCTTTCTTCGCCGACAAGCCCAAGGCCGGCATCCGTGTCTATCTTGCCCCCGGCGGCTGAAGCGGCCCCCGTCTCGCTCTGGCTCTGGATGAGCCTACTGATAACGACAAGGCCTTCGACGTCAACGGGTTTACCTTCTGTGTTGAAAACTCGCTGCTGGAACGCATCGGCGGCGTAAAAATCGACGTGAGCTATATGGGCTTCATCGTCGAGCCGGAACTTCCGCTTCAGGGCGGAAGCAGCTGCGGCAGTTGCGGCAGCTCCTGCGGCAGTCACTGATACCCGTTCCGCCTAAGGCTTCCGGAGAGACCTTCCTCTCCATATAACACCCTTACCCAACGGAGCAACCTGTGTTTACTCTTACCGAAAGCGCCCGCACCGAACTTGACGCCTTCTTCGCCGACAAGGAAAAATCCGCCATCCGCATGTATCTCGCCCCCGGCGGATGCAGCGGCCCCCGTATCGGCCTTGCCCTTGATGAACCCAATGAACAGGACTTCGTCACCGAACAGGACGGATATACCTTCTGCGCGACGAAGGAACTGTGGGCCACCATCGGTGGAGCCACGATCGATGCTAGCCCCATGGGCTTTCTCGTCACTCCCGAAATCCCTCTTCCCAGCATGGGCGGAGGATGCGGCTGCTCCAGCTGCGGTACCGGTACCTGCGGCGGCTGTCATCACTGATGCCTTCCGCATCAGTCGTCCGCTCTTTCGATCCTGAATACTGAACGGAAGAGAAAACCGTCACCTCTTCAGGCCGCCGTGTCTTCAGCATGGCGGCCTTTTCTTTCGTTCCGGTACAGCCTTCATTCCGGCACAAGGAACGTGCAGTCCCCGTCCGGAGAGCGGATCAGACGCCCCGGGCGACGTCTTCGGGCACGACACCGGAAGACAGTCTGCGACCTCCCATTCCCGGCAAAAAACATCCGAGGATAGATCATGCATTCATTCTGGAAATTCACCCCCGGAGGCAATCCCACCATTCTTCTGAAATCCGAGGATGTTCCCCCTGAAAAAAGAGCCTCCGTAGCCAATGCCGTCATGGACCCCCAGCATATAGGTGCGGAACAGACCGGCTATGTGCGTTTTGAGGGAAAACCTCGTCTCGACATGATGGGAGGAGAGTTCTGCCTCAATGCGACCCGCTCCTTTGCGGTTCTTCTGGCCGAAAAGGGCCTGCTTCATCCCGACGGCGACGGTCTTTCCGGCACGGTGGAGGTTTCAGGCGTCAACGGGGACGTCTCCGTTCATGTATGCAGAAAGGCTCACGCTCTTCCCTTTGCCGAAGCCTGTCTGCATTTCGGACAATTGCCGGAACCTGAACATTTTCCCGGCCATCTGACCCTGATCCGTGTGCCCGGCATCGCCCACATCCTGCAGGAGGGAACGCTCTCCTCCGTCAACGATCTGCCGGCATTCTGCGAAAGACAGCGCCGACTCTGCGGCGTGGACGGCGAGGAAGCCACGGGGCATCTGTGGTTGTCCAGAACCGGGGCACACGCCGTATCCGATACGGAAGAACTGTCGCTCCAGCCCGTCGTCTGGGTCAGAGATACAAACTCTCTCTGCCGGGAAAGCGCCTGCGGGTCAGGAACGCTTGCCTGCGCGCTGGCCCTGCATGCCGAATGCGGCATCGAACGCTGCCTCGTGCGGCAGCCGAGCGGCTGTTCCCTGTCGGTACGGATGCAGAAAACGGAAAACGGCTGGGATGTATGGGTCGGTGGCCCTGTTCGCATGACAGCCTGCGGACAAACCGATCTCACAGGCATTCTCTGAGCCTGTCCGCCTCCCCGGCATGGAAGCTGTCGGACACGAAACATCTTCTGCTGTTCCGAATATTCCGACGCCTTCACCTCTCTGCCGGGCCGGTCATTGCCGATCCGTCCATATTGCTGCTCCCCGCTCTTCACCAGCGACAGTCTCTTTTCTTTCGAATGAGAAGTTTCCTTTTTCCTGCCGGACAGTCACACTTTGTAACAGTGACGGTCCCGCTTTTCCCTTGCAAACGCCCACAGGATGATTAGAATTAATCCCAGCATATTCAAGACTTCATCCTGACGAGGGTTTCCTTCATGAACTGCCCCAACTGCCACGCCAGCATTCCCGACGACAGCAAGGCCTGCCCGCACTGCGGACAACCCGTCATCCATGTACGAGAGGTCATGGACGCCGAACTGGTGGATCATCGCGACGAGCAGGAACAGCACGGCGGCTTTCATCAGCGCGTGGTGTTCATGCAGTCCAATGCCGGCCAGATTCTGCCTTCCTGCCAGATGGGCATCATTACGCTGGCCCTGGCCTTTGCCATGGGACTCAAGTTCGGACTGCTGGCATGCATAGGCTTTCTTGTCTTTTCCGGCATTGCCCGCGCCATCACGTTTCTCATCAACATCCAGATGGCCATGATGGGACGTCCCATCAATCCCCTTATTCTTCAGATAGCCTCGTGGTTCATCTGCTGGTCCCTGGTCGCAGCTCTGGCTTCCTGAGGGGAACTTCCCGCATATTTCTCTGTCGGGGCCGGAAAACAGCTTTCCCGCAAGACGTGCCGCATCGTGCATGGACGGAAAGGGACTGCGAAAGCTTCCGTTTTCTTTCTGCAGACCCGTCCCTCCCGCATGGTCGGCTTCCTTCCATCATTATGCCCTCTTTCCGAAGTCGAAGCCGGAACCGGAGTTCCTCCC
>USNI01000125.1 GCA_900555975.1 uncultured Desulfovibrio sp.
CGCAGGGGCATCCTCGAATGCTACACCAGGCGCAATCTGCGCATCCTGAATCTGGAGGAGCTTGTGCGCATCCGCAACGGCGTCGATGCCGGGAGCTGAAGGGGACGGACCGCTGCCGGTCCGTCCCTGTGTCCCTATGCCTCCGGCCGTTCGGCGTCCCACAGCACGCGGCCGTTCTTGACGGTCATGCGGCAGTCGCGCAGCGTGCGCACGCTGATGAGCGGATCTTCGTCATAGACCGCAAAATGCGCCTTTCGTCCCGGCTCCACGGCGCCGAGACTCTCGTCGAGTCCGAGCATCTGCGCGGAACGTATCGTGCCTGTGCGCAGCGCGTCCTGCGGGGTAACGCCGCACTTCTCCACCATGAGGATCAGCTCCTCGCAGGTGTCGTCGTGGGGACACAGAATGGTGCCGCTGTCCGTGCCGAGCGCGCAGCGCACGCCCGCCCGGTAGGCCCGCGTGAACGATTCCAGCGAGTCCACGGTGTTCTTCTGCGCCTTTTCAAGAAACTCGCTGTCGAGCATGAGACGGCTGTTCTTCAGGCTTTCCTGCGGCGCCATGAGCGTGGGCACGAGCCATGTGCCGCGTTCCAGCATCATGTCCACGGCCTCGTCGTCGAGCACGAAGCCGTGTTCCAGGGAATCCACGCCCGCGCGTATGGCATTCTTCGCGCCGCTCAGCCCCTGCGCGTGGCAGGCCACGGGAATGCCCGCCTTGTGCGCCTCCTCCACCATGACGCGCAGTTCATCCTCGTTCAGCTGTTCCGCGCCGCAGGCATTGCCGCGCGTCGCCACGCCGCCCGTGGCCATCAGCTTCAGCCAGTCGATGCGCTCGCGTATCATCACGCGGGCCGCCTTCCGGCATTCGTCCGTCCCGTCGGCCTGATACCCGCCGAACTGCCAGGTCGAGCCGCCGGTCATGCATATGGGCCGTCCCGTGGTCAGCATGTCCGGCGCGTCGGGAAAGCGTCCCCTGCGTATGGCGTCGCGCACGTGCACGGTCAGCGAGTCGAGATCGCCGACGTCGCGGATGCACGTCACGCCCGTGCGGATGTAGGTCCGGAAGTTCTCCATGACGTTGAGCGTGCATTCCACCACGTCCTTTCTGATCTGGCTCGGATCGGCGAAGAAGGACATGCACACGTGCGTGTGACAGTTGAAAAGGCCGGGCGACACCCAGCGGCCCTTCATGTCCCTGACGGAGGCGTCCGTTTCCGCGGGCGCCTCTCCGATGGTCCGGATGACGCCGTCTTCCACGAGAATGCTGACCGGACCGTAGCTGCGGCCGCGGATGACGTCGACCACATGAGCGTTGATGAACAGGGTTTTCATGACAGACTCCTTTCGTGCCCTACAGCACGGCGTTCAGGAAGGGATAGAAGACGCACAGCGTCACCACGCACAGGAAAAGACACGACGCCGCTCCCACCAGAAGCGAGGTTCTCGGCCGGATCAGGTCCGTGCAGCCGAACACGATGACGCTTGCGGGATTGGCCGCGGGCGTGGCGCAGGCGATGAAGGCGCAGACCGCGATGCACAGGCATCCGGCGCTGAAGTTGATGCCTGAAAACACCGAACTCATGGTGCCCATCAGCGAAATGAAGATGATGGCCACCGGCAGATTGTTCAGAATGTTGGTGAGCACCGTGGTCAGCACGAGCGCCATGGCCAGAAACGCATATGCCGGGATGCCTTCCAGAACGGGGGCGGCCCAGGCCGCGGCCGTGGCGTTGAGTCCCACTTCCGGACGGCTCATGATCGGCATGAAGGAGAAGAAGAACGCCGAATACAGGAACGTGCCCCAGTCGAACTTCGCGGACACGCTTCTGACGTCGAGCAGCGGCCTGCCGTCGATCTGCAGCATGAGCATGACGGTGAGCGTGGCAAGTCCCACGCCGCCGAGACCGATGGTGCGGAAGAAGGCGATGTCCGTGCCCGTCATGATGAAGGCCGCCATCATGAGCACGACGCATGTCAGTCCGGCCTTCTGACGCCTGTCCATCTGCGGACGGGGAATGCTGATGCCGCGGATGATGCTGTAGTCGAGACGCAGCACGAAGCGGCCGAACAGGGCATAGACGAAAAGAAGCAGCACTTCATAGCTTGTGACATAGCCCAGATACTCCGCAAAGCTCAGTTCTGCGCCCGTCGAGGTGCGGAACAGGTTCATCACCACGATGGCCACAGGCTTGAACGGAAAGGAGATCTCTCCCATCATGGCCGCCATGGCGCAGCCGCAGAGCACGAACGAATTGAAGGCGGTCCGCGGCGGGATGCCGGCCTGTCCGGCGATGCTCCGGTAGATCATGACCGTGAGATAGATGGCCAGCAGAGAGTTGGACAGCGCGGAAATCAGCCACACCGAAAAGAAAAAGATGAAGAAGAACAGAAAAGGATGCGTGCGCGCGATCTTCAGGTTCAGCAGATAGCCCACGGTGGCGTCCGTGAGCTTCATGCATTCCATGAAGGCGCATACGATGAGACAGCAGAGTATCATGACCGTGGCGTCGTTGCCGAAGGAGACGGCAAAGCACTGGGTCACGCTGTCGAACGCACCGGAGTTGATCAGCGCGAACAGACCCGCGATCGACGGGAACAGAAAGCCGATGGTCAGCCACCCCAGAAGCTCTCCGAGAAAGATGCCGAGAATGCGCATGCCGAAGGGCGTCATTTCTCCGAACGGGGGAAGATGGCCGAAGCCGAACAGAAACCACAGTATCAGCAGATGGATGATCAGAAGACGTGCATCCAGTTTCTTGACGCTGTCCATGTATTCTCCTTGTGGATGGCGGATGAAGCGCAGCGCGCCTGAGAAAGCGAGCCGGAGAGCCGGCGGAAGGAACCTTCGCGAAGTTCCTTCATGATATACGGTGCGCGGCGGCATAAGAAAATCATCACAAGTTTATTTTTTGTTTTTTTGATCAGTTCCGCCGCAAAAGGCGGGAAGCCTCCGAAGACGCGACGGCAGGACGGCCGGCGGTCCGGCGTCCGGGAAGGACGGGGTCGGGAACAAAGGAACGAGACCGCGTTCCGGCAGGCAGGAGGTGTTCCGGCAGACGGGGGCCGGCAAGCGGAGGCGTTCCGGCAGGAGGCGTTCCGGCAGACGGGGGGGGCGGCAAGCGGAGGCGTTCCGACAGGAGGCGTTCCGGCAGACGGGGGCCGGCAGGCGGGCATCGTTCCGGCGTCCCTGCTTCGGCCGACGGTCCGGCGTCCGCGAAAAGCAGGGAAGATTCCGCAAGACCGGAGAAAGATTTCGTCGCGTACCATCGGGGACGACGCGCCTTTCGACGCCGGCTCTTTCCGTCGTCCCTTTCCGCCGGGAAAAGGCGGAAACGGGGAGAGGGCCGGGGCGGCAGACGCCGGGAACGGCGTTGTCCGAAGAAAGATTCGGAAACAAAAAAACCTTGAAAACAGGAATAGTTACTGCTAAATCACGTGATAATGACACACCGGCCGCAAAGAAGGAGACCCTCCGACTTTGCCTTGTCGTCAACTCTGTGCGGTCTCCGGGAAGAAGGCGGCATCATGACCGTCGTTTCTTTCTGCCGCATGTCATTTTCAGGAGAAACATCATGCTTACCAGCAGTGCCTTCGGGCATCTGCGGGGCCGCGCTGTGCCGGCTCCGCACGGATGCCGTTGCAGACATGCGCTCAGTTCCATGGCCGCGGCGGTCATGCTCGTCATGATCGTATCGGCCGCGGCGTCGGCAGGCACGTATGTCGACGCTCCTTCCGATCCCACCTACGTCAACAATGCCGGCGGCCGGAACGTGCTCGACGCCGGCGAAACGGCCGTAAGCACCGGCGGTACTCACGGCCATTCCTCGTCGGCCATCATTGCCACGGACGGTGAAGGCTTCAGTGCCGGCGACATCTGGGTCACCAATTCCAGCGGCAGCAGCTATTCGCTGGGCATGAAGACGTTCGGTTCCGGATCCGTCACCAATGCCGGCAACATCTATGTGAAGGCCGAACCCGGCAGCACCGGCTGGTCGGCGCCGGCACAGAGAGTGTCGGGCATGG
>USNI01000126.1 GCA_900555975.1 uncultured Desulfovibrio sp.
CCACAAATTCCGTGAGAAAGGCTTTGCTCTCCTCAAAGAAACGCCTTGTTTCCTCCGGCGTGAGAGCATCAAAAAACGCCTTGTCCGAGGTGACGATAAGCCCGCACATGCGCACGGCGTCCTTTCTCACGGCCTTGACCAGCAGGAGATCGTCAATGCGGTTCTGAATGGCCTCGGCATAGTTCGATGAGGCGACTTCGTGCAGCTCGTAGTTCGCCGCGCTCCTGTCGTAGTCAATATCGGGGTTGCTGTGGCTCTCCCGTTCCCGCCGGTTGTGACTCTGGATGCCGCGTATGGCCTCCTTCTTGAATTTGTCCATGTGGAGTACGAGGTAGGACATGGTTTTTTCCCTTTACTCATTTTCAGTGGTGACAACGGTGACAGTGGTGACAATCGAGCAATGGCAATGCTTTTCGGCTGTCACCACTCAAATATGCAATGGTGACAGTGGTGACAGGCGTAACCCCTTGCGGCTGTAGGTTTGTCACCATTGTCACCACTGTCACCGCTCAATCAGGCAAGGCAGGAGCAGTTTCTTCATCCGGGTCATCAGGCAAACAAACAATGTAGACACGCACGCGCCCTAGACCAGGAAGCCTTTCCTGATGTTTCAGTCTGTTTTTAGAAGGAGTGCGTAACCATCCAGCTTCACGCAGAACACGCACAGCTCTTGCCTCTGCGTATCCCCTGACGACTTCGGCCCGAAAACTCTCCGGAAGTATCAGATACTCGGTCGTGCCGTTGCGAGTACGCTGAAATCCCACCCGGTTGATGCAGGTGGACATTTGCGTATCCAAATCCTGAAAGCGGCTTGCGCCGTGCCGTTCGATGAACAGCCGTACCGTGGAAAGGATGGCGGTATCCTCGGAAGCTCCGGTTCCGCCTCTTGCCGTGAGCCAGTCCCGGAAGCAGATTTCGATGCAGTTCAATACGTCCAGCTTTTCGGGAAGGATGCCCAGCCGCAGGGCCAGCATTCCGGCCATGCCGCACAGGGCGAAGCGCATGGCCACACGTCGTACCTGTCCGTCAGCGCCTTCGGGGACAAGATGCCTGACGGCATCGGCCATTGCCGGGCCGATTTCCGCCCGGACGGCGTTCAGGGTTTCGACCTTCGTCAGCTTTTGCAGAAAATCATGCCCCGCATGACCGTAATGTTCGGAAGCAAGCAACTTGATACGATTGGCCACGGCTCCGGCATCGGGAAGACCATGCAGGCTGGTGAGCATGGACGAGTCCACAGGCAGCCCCACGAAACGCACTTCCTGCCCGCCTCTGGATTTCAGACCGTTCTCGGCCAGCTTGTCGGAAAGCCCCAGTTCGCCGCTGGAGAGAAAGAGCAGACGCCAGTTCTGGGAACGGCGAATTCCGCCTTCACGGTTCGAGCGGCCTTTGCCCTGTCCGTTGGCCAGCATGTAGGCGCATTCGGCAAGAACACGTCCGTTGACCTGCCCCATTTCATCCAGAATCAGCACATTGTCGTTGTGCAGGGCGGCGATGCCTTCAAGCCCGTTGTCCGTAGCCCGCCAGCTTCGGACATGTTCATGACCGCCCCAGACGGAGGCGGCGATCTGAAGGGCCGTGGTCTTGCCGGAGGATGAGCCTCCCTCAAAACTGAAGCCGCCGCCTTCCAGACCGGCCGGGCGAAGCAAAGGCCCGGCGAAGGCCGCGCATAACGCGAAACTGAGACGGGAGTTGCCGACGCACAATTCCGCTATCTCCCGCCAGCCTTCCATCGTTCCAGATGTACGGTACAAGCCGCCATGCTGCGAGGATTGCAGCACGGTGTCTTCTTCTGTTACGCCGTAAACGGTATCGGGAAGCACGTAGACGGATTCATGCCAGCCCGTGCGCAAAACACAGCGTATCCGTCGGAGGGGCCGGACCGTGGACAGAAATGCCGCCAGCTTCGACCGGGTGGACGGATTGCCGAACCACCCGCCGGAGGCCAGTATGCTGTACCAGTCGTTTCCCTGCCGGAACAGCATTTCCACGGGCATGGCCCATGCGTGCTTGTTGCCATCCGGGTCAATCCATTCCAGCATCAGGCCCCATTCGTTGCCGTCAGCTCCCCGCGTCATGCCTTTGACCAGAAGCGGAGGACCAAGCCGGATTTCCTGACTGTCTCCGTCCGATCTGGTCTCCAGCTTGTACAGTCCGGCGCGTCCGCCTTCCTTCACCAGAAAAAAGCCTTCCGGCATGGGGCAGGCGTCATCCCGCTTTCGCGCTTCTTCCACAACGGCCCGGACGGTCTCAAGGGAACGCAGCCGGTGCAGATCGTTGAAATCCGCTGCCCTGCCTTCATGAGCCGGACAGACGGCCAGCTTGCCGCCCACGGCCTGCGCAGATCGGGAAGCCGCTTCCTTGCCGGGATTCCCTTGTGTCTCCGTGTCGTTATCGGCACAGAGGATGATTTCACGCTTTGCATACCTCTCTCTGGCCATGACGGCCACGGCTTTCAGATTCCCGGCGTTGAAGGCCACAAGACAGGCATAACCGGTCGCCAGATGAAGACTGGTCGCCGTGGCATATCCTTCGGCAATCAAGAGGGGGCCGTCTTTCTTTCCGTCTCCGGCGGAAAGGGAAAAGAAGCCTCCCCCCGTGCGGCCTCCCCTGAGAAAGAACTTGTCCGTCCCTTCGGCAGTTTGTTCCGGCAGGATGAATTGCAGACTTTGTATCCTGCCGGACTGGTTCAGAACAGGGATAATCAGACGCCCGTCTTTTGTCCGGCGCAATCCGATGGCCGGGACTCCCTTCCGTTGCAGGTAGGGATGGTCGTCCCCGGCGTTTCGGGAACAGTTCCAGATGCTCGCGGCCAGTTTGGCGGCGGCCTGCCAGCGGCGGTTCTGCTCGGTTTCCTTGTGCGCTTTGATGGCCCGGATGCGTTCACGCAGGGCATCCCGTTCGGCGGCGGTCAGTTCTTTTTCTGGCTTGTATGTCCATGTACCTTCATCGCCGGTGCGCCAGTTTTTCCACCAGATAGAGGCCGGAGTATCCAGAAACGCCTTGTACGCGCCGTCCTTGCGATGGGGCCGGTCCGCTGTGCCACAGCGGTGCAGGAGGCCGTCGGCCTGCACGACCTCGATCTCCAGCCCCGCTGCACGCAGACACTCGGCAAAACTGTGCAGAATGTCGGCGCTCATTATCGCTTCCTCAATTGAGGGGCGGAATCTCTGGTATGGACGCAGCGTGACGCAAACCAGTCTTCAAGGTCTTCTATGTCGTACATGACACGGCTGCCGAGCTTGGCGTAGCGCGGGCCAACTTTTTTACAGCGCCAGCGGGCCAGTGTGCATGTCTTCACGCCGTACATGTCGGCAACTTCTTGCGGTGATAATTTTTTGGTCGCCATCAGCATCTCCCTGTACTCAGGCTGAAGTGTGTGAATCCATCCAGAAGCATCTGGAGAGAACACACCCTATGCCCAGAGGAAAACGCTGAACAGACGGGGTGTTAGCAAAGGCGAAACAAAACCTCCCTTTCTTAGGCCTAAGAAAGGGAGGTTGATAATTTTTATGTTATTTTACTATGTTATAACGGGGACAAGTTGAGGGTTGCGAACCTGAGCAGGTCAGGTTTCTTGCCTTTCAGGGATTTTGAATAGGCGCTCCGCCGTGGTTGATATACTCTTTCGGCATTGCCCTGCGAAAAATTTCTATGTAATTGCCCGGAGCGTTTTCAACCCCCAACGTCTTGCCAATTTCCTTGTATTGGCGCGTGATTTCGTGTTTGGCGAGTGGGTGGGTGAATTCTCTGGTAACCTTATTTGCTAATGTGACAAGAATGTGTATATGTGCTTCCATTTGTTCAATTTCGTTTTTTAATTTGCCTTCTCGTCCCGCTGTGCTGGTATATTTCTCCGTCATTTCCTTGTATTTCTTTTTCAGCTCTTCAATCTCCCTGTTGAGTTTTGCGGCATCACAGCTTGGAGCTACACTGCTTTCGCCACACCAGCGCGTCTGATTTTCCTCCACAATCGCGGAAAGTTGTGTGGCATCGCAACAATATTCGGGCGAGCCGAGAG
>USNI01000127.1 GCA_900555975.1 uncultured Desulfovibrio sp.
TTCCCTGAGGAAGCGGCCCCTTTTCGCGATCCGTGACTGAGGGCTACACGGTAATCAGTTCGTATTCGCTGCTGCCGAGACCGATGTCTTCGGCATGCTTGATCTGACTGCGCCAGTCCGTGGTGGGGTGGATGCTGGTGAAGTGATCATGCTGTCCGTGATCGCACTGACCGAGCACGCTGGAGGAGATGACCGGAGCCGCATTAACGGCGTCGATGCAGGCCTTGTCCAGCGCCACGGGATCAAAGCTGGCGAACATGCCGATGTCCGGCACGACGGCGGCGTCGTTTTCTCCATGACAGTCGCAGCAGGGAGAAACCTGATTGACGATGCTGATGTGGAAGCAGGGACGTCCCTGGACCACGGCCTTGGTGTATTCGGCCATGCGGCGGTTGAGGATGCCGCTGTCGGCGTCGGTGTCGTTGGAGATGGCGTCAAAGTTGCAGGTGGCGATGCAGCGTCCGCAGCCCACGCAGATGTCGTGATTGATGAATGCCTTGTGATCTTCGCCGTAGGAAATGGCCGACTGTCCGCAGAAGCGGGAGCATGTACGGCAGCCGCGGCATTTTTCAGGATCAACCTTCGGCTTGCCGAGACTGTGCATGGCCATCTTGCCGGCACGACTGCCGCAGCCCATGCCGATATTCTTGATGGTGCCGCCGAAGCCGGTCATTTCATGTCCCTTGAAGTGCGTGAGGGAGATGAAGATGTCGGCATCCATGATGGCTCGGCCGATGATGGCGCTTTTGAATTCCGTGCAGCCTTCCAGCGGCACTTCGACGTCGTCGGTACCCTTCAGACCGTCGGCAATGATGATCTGGCAGCCCGTGGTGATGGGCGAGAAGCCGTTTTCATTGGCGGCGTCCAGATGTTCCAGGGCGTGCTTGCGACGTCCGACGTACAGCGTGTTGCAGTCGGTGAGGAAGGGACGGCCGCCGAGAGCCTTTACGCGATCGGCAACGACGCGGGCGAAGTTGGGACGAAGGAAGGACAGATTGCCGGGTTCGCCGAAGTGCATCTTGATGGCGACGAACTTGTTTTCAAAATCGATGGTTTCGATGCCGGCCGCACGGATGAGCCTGTCCAGCTTTTCCAGCAGACTGGTGCCCACCTTGCAGCGCATGTCGGTGAAGTAGACCTTGGATGCTGCCATATGTTTTCCTCCTGATGCGGGTATGGAGCGATAGATAAGGGGTTATGCGGTGACTCTGTCGAAAAAACCGGAGAGCGTTTCCTGCGCCGACAGCACGGGCCGCGGCAGACCGGGCATGACGGCATGGATGTCCTGCAGCAGGGACTCTCCGAGTGCGGACGGAAGAGCGGTCATGTCTGAGGCGGTCAGATGCAGTTCCAGTCTGCCTGGAGCGACAAGACGCAGTCGGAAATCGATCTGCGGCAGGCCTGCACGGGCAAGGGCGTGTCGAACGACGCTTTCTCCTGCGGCGATGCCGGCAAGAAGTTCGGCATCGGGCTTCATGCCGTAGGGAAGTCTGGTGAGCAGACATGGCCTCGGTTTCTGTCGGGGAAGATCCATGCCGGTCTTTTCGGCAAGAAAGTGTATATCTTTCTTGGCCAGTCCGGCAAGAGCGAGCGGTGATGTCACGCCGAGTTCCCGCACGGCACGTATGCCCGGGCGATAGGTCGAGACGTCGGACGCATTGGTCCCGTCGCAGAGGGGCAGGTTGCTTTCCTGAGCGAGTCTTGAGAACATGGTGAGCTTGCAGGCATAGCAGCGATCGCGGGCGCCTTCGGCCACGGTCGGAACGGACAGCGTATTCACTACGACTTCCCTGAATGCAAGATGCCGTCCATCTGCCCAGGACCGGGCGAAGTCGCTTTCTTCGGACGGAACGTGCGGACCCGTGACATGCAGCAGCACGGGCTGAAAGTGAAGAAGTTGTGCCGCGTAGGCAAGAAAACGGCTGTCGAGACCGCCGGAATAGGCGAGTGCGAAACGGCCGTTCTGAGCCGTTTCGTCAAGAACGCGCTGAAGTCTGGAGAGAAGAGGATCCGTCATGGCGGAGTCTGCCTTTGGAAACGTCAGTTTTCTTCCGGTGTGCCGCATGCAAAGATGGCGCCGTTGGGGGCGTCTTCAAACACACGACTGCCGTATATGATGGCTTTTTTCTCCACGGTCATGGCCGGCCACGGTCCGAACTCGGCATTCAGCGCCCTGAGCAGAGCCATGGCCGTGGGGGTGACGGTTTCTCCCTGCCCCGGAAAGGGCCGGACGGGAATGCCGTCCATAAGTTCCAGCACTGCAGGTGCCGGTACGGGAATGATGCCGTGCGCGCAGTGCACGAAGCCGTCGGCCATGGGAAGCGGACTGACGACGAAACGGGACGGTGAAAGACGGTGAAACAGCTCACAGCTCATGCAGATGTCCAGAATGCTGTCCAGCGCTCCGACCTCGTGGAAATGGACCTGATCAGGGGTTCTGCCGTGCACTGCGCCTTCGGCCACGGCCAGCATGGTAAAGGCGCGACTGGACAGCTCCTTGCCCTCTTCAGGCGGCGATGAGCGCAAGAATGTCGGCCAGCGTTCTGTGTTCATGCTGATGGGGCAGACTGACTTCTGCGTGCCAGCCTCCGATGTGATTGACCTCCCGGCGCACCAGCCGGACGCTGCCGGAAAGTTCGGGCATGATGGCAGTCAGATCCTTTTCCAGTTCTTCCTTTGTCACACCGGTCATGCAGAGAAGACCGGCAAGAAAGATGTCGCCGGAAAGGCCGGAATGGGCGCGGATGGTCAGCACGGGGGAAGAGATGACCTCTGCCTCTGCATGATGCTCATGGGAATGGGTATGCTCGTGATGTTCGTTGCTCATAGATTGTTTACCACGCGTGCAGCGGCGCAGGCGGCGCCGTAGCCGTTGTCGATATTCATGATGGCAATGCCGGGAGCGCAGCTGGAAAGCATGCTGGAAAGTGCGGCCTCTCCGCCTCTGGCCACGCCGTAACCTACGGATGTGGGGACGCCGAAGACGGGACGCGGAGTCAGTCCGCCCAGTACGCTGGCGAGCGCGGCGTCAAGTCCGGCAACGACGATGACGGCATGAAAGCTGTTGATTTCTTCCAGCCTTTCCGCCAGCCGCCAGAGTCCTGCAACTCCGCAGTCTTCGAAGACCGTGTGCTCTATGCCCAGATATTCCAGTGTACGTGCGGCCTCCCATGTGACGAAGCCGTCGGCGGTGCCGGCGGAAACGACGGCTACGCGTCCTTTGCTCCGGGCGGGAAGCGTTTCTCCGAAGGCGGTTCTGGACAGGGCATGATAGTCGTATTGTTTCCTGACTTCCGCGGGCATGAGGTTGAAGACATCGGGGGACAGTCGTGTAAAAAGAATCGGGTGACCGGATCCCCGGCCGAACTGTTCCATGAGTTCCCGTACGGCCGCAAAGGGTTTTCCTTCGCAGAAGACCGCTTCGGGCAAACCGATGCGCGCGGCGCGGGCGTGATCAAAAAGGATGCCGTGATTCATAGTGATTCCTCTTGGGAAGAGATAGCGTTACCGAAGTCTTTTCGCAAGCATGACGGGAGCCTGTCTCCGCCCTTCCCGCAAGATATAGGGGAATGCAAGGACGAGCGCCAGATATGATTCTTCCGTTTTCTTGCCTGATTCTGCCGCACCGAAGGGAAAAAGGCAGAGGCTTGCTTCTGAAGGCCCCGGAAGAAAATAACGGCGATCAGAGCAGAATCGGGCAAGATCCGGAGAGAATCGTAGCTGTTCTTTTGGAGCACATTCCGTATGATGGAGATAAAGGCATCGTCATATCTCATGGACAGCGTGCCATACAACAAAAAGGAGGTCGGACATGGGCATATCCCGACGGAATTTTCTCAGAGCCGGAGCCGTCATGGCCGGAACGCTGGCAGCTGGCATCGGTCTGCCGCGCCGCGGTTCTGCCGCACAGAGCCGGGCGGTGGTATACGCGACGAAGTCACTGGACAGTGAGTCCCTGCGGAA
>USNI01000128.1 GCA_900555975.1 uncultured Desulfovibrio sp.
CTGCCAGCACCGTGGCGGCCAGCAGCGCGACAAAGATGTCCCAGGTCATGCCGCACCTCCCTGATCACGGCGCACCCTCACGATGGCATAGGTATAGAAGAACTGTCCCGCCAGCACGCAGAGCAGAATGAACCCTTCCACGATGCCTCCGAAGGCGGCAGGCACCTGCATGTCGACCTGAAGGTTGTCCGTTCCCACGAGAAGCCCCGCCACGAAGACGGAGAACAGCGCGATGGAGGGAATGCGCAGTCTTGAAAGCCAGGCCACCACGATGGCGGTATAGCCGTAGCCCGTGCAGAGATTCGGCTGCAGACGGTTGAACGTGGCCGACACCTCCACGCATCCGGCCATGCCGGCCAGCGCGCCCGACACCGTGAGCACGAAGACCAGCAGAAAACCGTAGGGAATGCGGGCATAGCGCGCCGCCCTCGGATTCTCGCCCGCGGCGCACAGCTCGAAGCCGAGTCTGGTGCGCTGCAGAAACACCGCCACGATCACGGCCGCGACCACGCAGACCAGAAGACCGGCATGGACGTATCCCAGCACTTCGGGGAATATGGCCTCGTCGGGGAACATGGCCGTCATGGGAAAGCCCATGCTGCCCGGATCCTTCCAGGGACCGTACACCAGATAGCGCATGAACTCTATCCCTATATAGTTGAGCATGAGCGTGGAGATGATCTCATTGAGTCCGAACTTCAGCCTGAGCAGCCCCGGAATCATGCCCCACAGTCCGCCGGCCACGGCGGCGCACAGCAGCATGAGCGCAAGCATGAGCGGCATGGGCAGTCCGGGAAAGGTGAGCACGGCCCATGTGGCCCCCACGCCGCCGAGAGCGAACTGTCCCTCCGCGCCGATGTTCCACACCTTCATGCGGAAGGCCACGGACACGCCGAGCGAGCACAGAAAGATGGGAATGGCCTTGAGCATGGTGTCCTGAAGCGCATACAGACTTCCGAACCCGCCCTGAAACAGCACGACGGCAGCCTGAACGGGCGATTTGTCCTGAATCACCAGCAGCAGGGAACAGAACGCCAGGGCGACGAAAAGCGCCGCCGGCAGCACGACAAGCCCGATCCAGCGATGAGGGGTCTGCCGCCTGACGACTCTGAAACCGTCCATGATTCCTCCGAAATAACGTTGATGCGCGCCTGTTCCGCACGAGACGCCGGTTCCGCAGCGCAGATCCGGAACCGCAATGCGCGGCTGCACATGAAAAAAGCCCCGCCTTCGCCGGGCGGAGCTTTCCTGAAACTACTTGGTCGTTCCTATGACGCCTTCCACGAACCAGTCCATGGAAAGAAGCATGTCGTCGGGCGCAACCTGACCTTCGGCCACGCGCACCTTGCCTTCCTGATCCTTCACCGGACCGGTGAACACCTTGTACTTGCCGGAAATGATGTCGGCCTTCACGGCGTCGACCTTCGCCCGCACGTCGGCAGGGACCATGTCGCCGTAGGCGGAGATGTCCACGATGCCGTCGCCGATGCCGTACCAGTAGTTGCCGTTCTTCCAGGTGCCGGCACGATACTCGTCGATGAACTTTTTGTAGAACCTGTTCCAGTCCCATACGGCCGCGACGAGATGCGCCTTCGGGGCGGCGGAGGACATGTCGGTATTGTAGCCCACGGAGTAGGCGCCGCGCGCTTCGGCAGCGGTCTGCGGACCGGCGGAATCCTGATGCTGGGCGATGACGTCCACGCCCACGTCGAGCAGACCTTCGGCGGCCTTCTTCTCATCGTCGGGACTGTACCAGGTACGGGTCCACACCACGCGCACCTTCGCTTCGGGATTCACGGCGCGCACGCCCAGGGTGAATGCGTTGATGCCGCGCACCACTTCAGGAATGGGGAAGGAGGCCACATAGCCGATTTCGTTCTTCTTCGTCATGGCGCCGGCCACCATGCCGGTCAGATAGCGAGCCTGATACATTCTGCCGAAATAGCAGGTCATGTTGTCGCTGTGCTTGTAGCCGGAGCAGTGCAGGAAGGTGATGTCGGGATAGCGCTTGGCCAGCTTGGCCATGGCGTCCATGTAGCCGAAGCTCGTGGCCACGATGACGTTGTAGCCCTTGGTGCACATGTTCTTGATGGCGCGCTCGGCATCGGGGCCTTCGGGAACGCTTTCCATCATGGTGGTTTCCACATCCGGCATGGCGTCCATCATCTTGCGGCCCTGATCATGGGTCCACGACCAGCCTTCGTCGCCCACAGGGGAAACATAGATGAAGCCCACCTTGATTTTCTTCGCCGCATCCTCCGCATGGGCGGAGGACGCCATGGGCGCAAGCGCCATACCGCAAACGGCAAGACAAGCCGCGGCATAGTTGAGAAAACGCATCCCGAACTCTCCCGTGTTAAATGATGAACGTCGTTCCCGCCCCGGGGACGGGCCTTTCCCGCAGGAGACGATCCGACGTCCTTCTTCCGGCGCAGACGCTCCCCTGTACAGGAAAAAAGCGATGGTAACTCATTATCATGCGCTCTTCAAGCGGCGTCTGCCTCCTTCCGTCCGGCGAAGCGTCGCGGAACGCGGTCTGATCCCCGATGCGCCGGAAAAAGGACCGCTCCGCCGGAAAAACGTGCACACGAAAAGGCCCCGTACGTCCGGCACGAAAAGCGCGGACGGACGGGGCTGAAAAAAAATGCGGTCAGCGTGCGGAGACCGGACGGAGGAACATCAGGAAAGACAGCAGGTTCCGTCCAGTCCGCAGGCTCCGGCGGAAACGCCGTTCATGGACGAACCTGAGGAAAGCGCCTCGGCAATCCTGGCCTCCACGTCCTCGAAGGGCGCGTAGCCGCGGGCCACGGCGTGAAGCTCTCCGTCGTCGGTCTTCACGAACAGCGTGGGATACACCACGAAGTCGCCGAGAATCGCCTCGGCTTCGTCCATTTCGCGCACGGCCTTGTCGCGCACGGCGTCCGAGGCGAGGGCCTTTTCCAGATCCTGCGCCGTCACGCCCCAGCGCGCGGCCACCTGCGCCTGCACGGAAAGGGAAAGCACGTCGAGTCCCCTGATATAGAAGGCCTCCTGAAAGGTCTCCATCTGTTCCAGCGCCTCCCGTCCCATTCCGATGAGGGAGTTGGCGTCCGCCACCGCCACCGCAGTGATGGCCAGTGCGCCCACAATGGCCACTACATCGGTGGTCTGACTCACCCCCATGCCGCCATACAGCCCCTCGGCCAGGCCGCACAGCAGTACCACCGTCAGCAGCAGCACACCGCTGCGCACAGCCTTGCGCACCACACCAGCCGGTATTCAGAATGGTTTGGAGCCCTTCATCCAGACTGATGCCCGCCTCCAGCGCTCCGTCGGGCAGATAGCCCCCCGCCGCGTCCTGGAGCGCATCCAGATCCAGCGCCTCCGACTGGGCGGCCAGCACATCGCTGGCCGAGGCCGCCCCCATGCCCGACAGCAGAAGCAGAACCGCCAGGCACATCAGTATTCTTCGTCTCATTCGTATCCCCTTCGTCTTTTACAGCAGTCCCGTCACAGTGTCCAGCACCGCCCGCAGCAGCGGAAGGGCCACGCACAGGGCCACGGCGGCCCCCGCGGTCTCCACGAAGGCCGCGATGCCGCTCTCCTTCGCGTCCCGGCACACCTCGGCGGAAATATGGGTCAGGATTGCAATACCCACGGTCTTGAGCACCGGCGCCAGCACTGCCGGCGACAGGCCGGCGGCCTCGCCCAGCTCGTCCATCAGGGCGCGCACGCTCTCCACCGCCCCCAGGGCCATGGTCAGAACCAGCGCTCCGGCGGCCAGAGAGAGAACCAGACCCACCTCCTGCGCCCGCTGCTTCACCACCACGGCGCACACAGCGGCGGCTACGGTGGCGGCGGCAATCTTCAGAATATCCTCCATGGTTCACAGCCCGAACAGGTTTTTAACCAGTTCAAACAGGCCGCTGATCTGCTGCACCACCATCATTAGTACCACTACCAGCCCGGCCAG
>USNI01000129.1 GCA_900555975.1 uncultured Desulfovibrio sp.
GAGCTGGCCGGTGCCGTGGAAGCCGTGGCCAGTACCGGCGGTCCCTTCACTCCTCCCATCATGGGGTCGGTGTCCTTCCTGATTGCCGACGCATTGAGCGTGAACTACTGGACGGTGTGTGCCGCGGCCTTCCTGCCCGTGGTGGTCTATTATGGCATCCTGTTGTTCCAGATCGATTCCGAAGCCATTCGCAACGGTTTCCGCGGACTGCCCGAGGAAAAGCTGCCTCAGGTCTGGACCGTGCTGAAACGCGGCTGGTACTATCTCGCGCCTCTGGGCGTTCTGATCTTCACGCTGGGCGTGCTCAAGTATTCCGCTCAGACCAGTATTCTGTACACCATCATCGCCCTCGTCATCTGCAGTTGCTTTTCCAAGCGCACCCGTCTGACGCCCAAGCGCGTTCTGGAAATTCTGGATGACACCGCTGCCGGCATGATCATGGTCATTCCCCTGTGCACCGGTATCGGCATTCTGGTCGGAGCCCTGAACATTTCCGGCATGGGCAGCGGTCTTGCAGGCGCCCTGGCCGATCTTGCGGGCAACAGCCGGTTCCTGCTGCTGGCCATGACGGCCATCTCCATCTTCATCATGGGCATGGGCATGACCGCTCTGGCCTGCTACCTGCTCGCCGTGGCCATGCTGGTTCCCGCCCTGATTTCCGCCGGCGTGCTTCCCATCGCCGCACACATGTTCCTGTTCTATTACGGAACGCTTTCCTTCATCACTCCGCCCGTGGCCATTGCGGCATTCGTAGCCGCAGGCATAGCCGATGCCGATGCCACGCGCACCGGACTTCTGGCCACCCGTCTGGGCATTTCAGCCTTCCTGCTGCCCTGGTTCTTCGTGACCAACCCCGGGATTCTCTGGGTAGGCAGCGCCTTTGAAATCGCCTTTGACTTCGTAGGTATCTTCGTCAGCCTGATGCTGCTTTCCAGTGCCTTTACCGGCGTCATGTTTGCTCCGGTAGGCAAGCTGACCCGTGTGATATTCGCCGTGCTGGGCGGCCTGTTCGTCGTGCCGTTCCCCACGGAGTTCAACTATGTGCTGGTACCCATTTCCATCTGTGTGGTCGTCGCATTCTATCTGCGCGGATCCAGAAGATCTTCTGCGTCCGACAACGCGGCGGAATCAGACCCCACGGCATGATACTTCCCTGTCTGTCTGAAAAAGGAGGAGACCATGATGTTGTCGAAGTTTTCAGGTAAGGGTCTTGTCGCGGCCATGCTGGCCGTCTGTCTGACCGGCGGTTCCGCCTGTGCGGCCGGTGAGGAAATCGTGTGGCCCAAGAAGATGGTCGTATCCATGGCGACCTCGGGCGGTCCTGCCAACATGATCATGGCGGCCATCGCCCGCGTCATTGAAAAGAACACTCCCGTGCAGCGCGTCATCGTTCAGCCCATCGGAGGCATCAACAACTTTGCTCCCATGATGGAAAAGGGCGAAGTGGACATGGCCATCCACAGCGGTGCCGACGTGATGGCTCATATGGCCGGACTGGAAGGCGACAATAGGATGGGCTTCATGCGTACTCTGCTTCCCGCCAGCTCCCAGGCCTTCGTCTGTCTGACCACGCCCGACAAGGGCATCAAGAACCTGGCCGATCTCAAGGGCAAGGTGGTGTATTCCCGCAATCCCGGCAACACCATGTTTGATCCCGTTGTGCGTGCGTTGCTCGCCGGCGCCGGTCTCAAGGAATCCGATCTCAAGGCCAATCTGACCAAGGCCAACAACACCGTAGCCATCGCCGACGTGGTGGAAGATCGTGCGGATGCCATGATCATGCCCGCCCTGACCAACGTGGTCATGGAACTCCGTCAGGCCAAGGATGAATGTCTGTTCATCACGCCTACCGATGAGCAGCTGCCTGGCGTGAAGTCCGCCATGCCTCCCGGATACTATTTCGACACCCTGCCTGCCGGTTCCCGTCTGTACGGCAATACCGACGAAGTGAAGAATGCTCCCATTTACCGTTCCGTGCTGCTCGTGAACGAAAAGATGCCCAAGGCCCTGGCCGCTGAACTGGTCAAGGTCATCATGGATCATCGTGACGAGTGGGTCGGCGTGCACGGTCAGGCTGTTGACTGGGGCGTCATGTCTCTCGGTCTGCCGCCCATGCATGAAGGCGCCCGGGAATACTTCGAAAGCAAGGGTCTCATCACCGACGAGCAGAAGGCTGAACAGGACAAGTTCCTGTCCATGCTGTCCTCCCAGGAGTAACTATTATGGAAACGAAGAAATTCACCGTGGAATGGCATGATACGGATTTTCTCTGCGTGGGCGGAGGAATTGCCGGACTCATGGCTGCCATCAACGCCGGAGCCCAGGGCATGGACTGCGTCGTCCTGGACAAGGCCGATACGCGCCGCAGCGGAAGCGGCGGTCTGGGAAACGATCACTTCATCTGCTACATTCCTGAAATTCACGGCGACTATTCCACCTTCATCAGCGACATCATGAAGCTGCAGAACGGTGACAGACTGCGCCAGATGGGACCGGAATGGGCCAAGGCCTTCTTCATGAAGACCTGGGACATCGTCCGCATGTGGGACGAGTGGGGCATTTCGATGAAGCACAACGGTGAATACTACTTCGCCGGACATGCCGTGCCGGGCCGTACCCGCGCCTTCCTGAAGTACAACGGCATTGATCAGAAGGTCGTTCTCACGAAGCAGGCCAAGAAGAACGGCGTGAAGATTCATAACCGCGCCATGGGCTACGAGATCCTGCTCGACGATCAGGGCCGCGCTGCCGGCGTGTTCGCCGTGGATACCCGCGAGTACAAGGCCTATGTCTATCGCGCCTGCCTCGGCACCGGCGCTCCCAACGGCGTTTTCCCCAACGCCAACCGCGGCGCCTGGGCCATGCGCACCAATCCGCTCAATCTGACCGGCGACGGCAGAGCCATGGCCTACAGGGCCGGAGCTGAACTGTGCAACATGGAAATGCCTGGTCTGCATGCCGGTGTGAAGTACTTCTGCCGTAACGGTCAGGCCACTTGGGAAGGCGTGCTCCGCGATCATACTGGCGAGCCTATCGGACCGTTCCTCACGAAGCCCAATCCTCTTTATGGCGACATCACCATGGAAGTGAACAAGCGCCATATCGAGAGCTATACCAGAAGCGCCCGTTCTCCTGTGTACATGGACATGACCGGCCTGACCCGCGATCAGCTCAATCTTATGGAGCACTGGCTGCGTCAGGAAGGCAACTCCACGCTGCTGCGTCACTTCAAGCAGGAAGGCATCGACATGATCGATACCGCCGTGGAATTCTCCACCTATGTGCTGAAGCTGCCCATTTCGAGCGGCGTGGCCTTCAACGGCAAGTCGGAAACCTGCGTGCCCGGACTGTATGCCGCAGGCGACGAAGGCTACGGAGGCATTTCCGGTGCGGCCGTGACCGGTTGGGGGGCGGCGGATTCCGCCAAAGAGTATGTGGCGGACAAGGAATTCGCCGATGCCGCTCTGCTGCAGCCGAAGGTTGATGAATGCCTGAATCTCGTGGAAGAGCTGTGCGGTCGTGAGAACGGAGCGCACTGGCTGGAAGCCAAGATGGCCATGGAAAACATTGCGTGGGATTACTGCGGCGAACTGCGCTCCCATCCCATGCTGGAAGCCGGTCTTGAGCATCTGCGCCGTGTCCATGCCCGCGCCAAGGAAACGCTGCGGGCGGAAAACCCGCATGAACTGACCTACTGCCTCGGTATGCTCAACCTCTTTGAACTGGCTGAGGTCATGTTCCTCATGGCGGACGAGCGCAAGGAAAGCCGCGGTCAGCACCGTCGTGTCGACTACCCGCTGCCGAACCTCATGCTTGACGGCAAGCGCCACTTCATCCGCAAGAACGGCGAAGAAGCCGTCATGTCCTGGAGATAAGATATGCCTCCCGTAATCAACAAAGATAAGTGTATCC
>USNI01000130.1 GCA_900555975.1 uncultured Desulfovibrio sp.
CGACAGCGCTGACGCGATCAAAGACGCGGTGATACATATCCAGCCATGCACACTGGAACGCTCAAGAATACCGCCGAAAGCCATGCCGGAGCACAGAAGCAGTACGGTGGACATGATGCTCATGAGTCCGCCGCGGGAAAGCAGAGGATCGAGCTGGGCGATGCCGGTCTTGGACACATAGCCCGAGGTCAGCATGGTGGCCAGTTCATTGAAGGGAACGCCTTCCATGACGGCGATGACCATGGCAGCCAGCAGACAGATCAGCATGACGGGAAGCACGGGGTAGCGTCTGTAGGCAAGCACGATCATGAGAACAGGAGGAATGAACGCCACCGGACCGAGGCTGAAGTTGGCCTCAAGGCCGGTCAGAATGGCGTTCAGGCTCTCCAGAGAAACGCCCTGCTGCGCAGCGACGGAGCTGCCCAGGAACGTATAGACCACGCCTGCCGCAATGAAGGCGGGAATCGTGGTCCAGAGCATGGACATGACATGTGAGAAGAGGGGAACTTCGCAGACCGAAGCCGTGATGTTGGTGGAATCGGACACGGGAGACATCTTGTCGCCGAGATAGGAGCCGGAAACAATGGCCCCCACCGTCATGTACGCCGGATAGTCGAGCGCCTGTCCCACGCCGAAAAGAGCCACTCCGATGGTGCCCATCGTACCGAAGGACGTGCCCGTGGCCACGGACGCCACGGAACAGAGCACCATGGCCGAAAGCAGGAAATGTTCGGGCGCAATGAGCTTGAGCCCCCAGTAAATGATGGCCGGAATGGTGCCCGAAGCAAGCCATGCGGCGATGATCATGCCCACCATGGCCAGAATGGCAATGGCGATCTGAATGCGTCCGAGAGCCTCGAACATGCCGTCCTGCAGCTCTTCCCAGCTGTAGCCTGTTCTGCGCGCCATGACGGCGGCAAGGGCCACCGCGCCAAGAAGAGGCAGCACCGGAGGTCTTACTCCCACAACCAGAGTCCCGTACAGAATCATGGCCACGGGCAGCAGCAGTGACAGTGTCGCCCACAAGAGCGAAGGTTTCTTTCCTTGCATCTCCATCAGTACATCCTTTTAAATGATCCATGGCGGTCATTCCGCGAAGAAGCACACCGCATTCAACGCGAGCAATCCGCCTTTTTCGGGGAACAGAGTTCTGCTCCTCAATCTTCAAAGTTCCAGACGGGTCGCCCTGCCTTCCTTCATGTCGAGCAGGCTGCGGATGCCGCAGTCCACCATGCTCACGATGGACTCTTCCGTATAAAAGGCCATGTGCTGCGTGAGCACTACGTTGGGAAACTGGCGCAGATAGACCATGTCCTTGTTCTTCAGAATGTCTGTCTTTCGGCATGATAAATCCCCTGCTCATGCTCAAAAACATCCATGGCCAGAGAACCGATTTTTTCCGTTTCCACGCCTGCGGTCACGGCGTCGATGTCCATGAGTTCGCCGCGCGCGGTATTGATGAGGATCACACCGTCCTTCATGAGCGAGAGCGTTTCCCTGTTCACCATGTGCAGCGTTTCCGGCGTGAAGGGCACGTGGAAGGTGATGATATCGCATTCCCGGTAAAGGGTTTCGAGATCAACGAAGGTGGCATACGGGCGCAGATCCTCGCATTCCACAAGATTGTAGGCAAGAATGCGGCAGCCGAAGCCCGACAGTTCGCGGATGACGGCCGCGCCTATGCTGCCCGTACCCACCACACCCACGGTCTGCCTGCCCAGGCTGCGGCCCATGAGGCCGTTCAGGGAATAGTCGTTCACGTTCTGCCGCCACATGGCGGGCTTGTAGCGACGCAGCACGAGCAGCATGAGCATGATGGTGAAATCGGCCACGGCATCGGGCGGATAGGCGGCATGGCTCACGCGCAGGCCAAAAGCGCGGGCGGCTGCCACGTCGATGTGATCCACGCCTATGGTGCGCGTGGAAAGAAAACGTACGCCGAGGTCCTTCAGATTCTCCAGCAGAGAACCGTCCACCACGCTGCGGCCGAGAATGGAAACGCCCTCGGCGCCTTCGGCAAGATGCACGGTTTCCGGAGTAAGACGTTCCTCGATGAGGCGGAGCGACACGGGAAGCGTACGACCGAGCAGATCAAGTTCCTGTCTTTCGTCCCGACTGACTTCAAACACGGCGATATTCATGAAAATTCTCCGGATGGATGGAAAAAGATAAGGCGGTCTAGAGGATGGCGACCGCCAGGCCGTAGAAAACGATGCTCACAAAAAGCGACGGCAGCATGTTCAGCGTCTTGCAGTCCTTGATGCGGAGCATGGACACTCCCGACACCATAATGAGTATGCCGCCCACGATGGAAACTTCGGTCAGAAGATCGCGGGGCACGAAGGAACCGAGCCACAAACCGAGCAGGTACAGCCCGCCCTGCCAGCAGAAAAGCACGGGAGCGGCGAAGGCTATGCCCAGACCGTAGGTGGAAGCCAGCACCATGGATGTAACAAAATCCAGTGTGGCATTGGTGAAAAGAAAAGTATGATTACCGTGTACGGCGCTTTCAATGGGGCCTAGAATGGAAAGCGTGCCTATGCAGAAGAGCAGTATGGCCGTGGCAAGCCCCCGGCCGAGATCGGAGCTGCCCATGCGGCGGGCGAAGTTCTGGAACTTGCCGTCCCAGTCCCATACGGTTCCGAGAAAGCTGCCGAGCGCCATGCTCAGAATGAAAAGTACCGGGTATCGACTGTTCGGCATATTGGAAACAACGGCATTCATACCGATGGCCACGGCGGAGAAACCCATGGCGTCAAAAAGCGCATGCTGATATTTTTCCTTGATGCCCTTGCGCAGCACGCTGCCCAGAACGCTTCCGCAGAGAATCGCCGCAGTATTGACTATGGTACCTATCATAGAACCTCCGAAACAGTCCGGTTCTGCATAACACACTTCCTGCCGGGACGTCACCCCTCTCTCTGCACCCGGCGCCGCAGAGACGGCATTGCCAATCTTCGCCACTTCCTATACAAGAGACTGGCGACGCATCCTTCCAATGCATCATGGAGATATGATATGCGCAAACTTTTCATGTTCTGTCTGCTGCTCGCGGCCGCACTTATGCTCGGCCCCGTGACGCAGGCTCAAGCCGGAGGAAAAACCATGGTCACTCTTCAGACCAGCAAAGGCGACATCGTTCTTGAACTGGATGCCGAAAAGGCTCCCAATACCACCAGAAACTTCATTGAATATGTGAAGTCCGGATTCTATGACGGCACCATCTTCCACCGCGTCATTCCCGGTTTCATGATCCAGGGCGGCGGTTTCGACAAGAACATGGTGCAGAAGCCCACCCGTGAACCCATTGAAAACGAAGCCAACAACGGCCTGAAGAACGATACCTACACCATCGCCATGGCCCGTACCCAGGCTCCCCATTCCGCCACGGCCCAGTTCTTCATCAACGTGGCCGACAACAAGTTCCTCAACTTCACCGCTCCCACCATGCAGGGCTGGGGCTATGCCGTGTTCGGCAAGGTCGTGAAGGGGCAGGAAGTCGTGGACACCATCGCCGCCGTGCCCACCACCTCCCACTATCCCCATCAGGACGTACCGGTTGAGCCGGTCATCATCACGAAGGCCGTCATCGACTGATGAAACTTCGGGCGGCCGGATGACGGACCGCCCATGTTCCGAAGAAAGCCCTTCCGGCAGACGCCGGAAGGGCTTTCATGTTTCATGCATACATCCGCTTACGCGTCGGGGGATACGACAGAAGAAGCAGCGCGCTCCCGCCCGGCCGGCTCTTCGGAAAAGGCCTTTTCAGCGGACTCCTTCTTGCGGCCGGGACCGAAGGACTCCATGACCGCGTCGAAAAACACGCCTGCGGCCTCGCCGCCCTGCCTGGCATACCACTTCAGAGGATGCGGCAGAAAAAGCACGGCCGAAAGCAGCGCGATG
>USNI01000131.1 GCA_900555975.1 uncultured Desulfovibrio sp.
TGATGCTCATGCGCCGCATGGATGAAGGCGGAGGCTGGCCGGACGTGAGCGACAGGGCGCTTTTCGAGGCGCTGAGCCGCTCCCCGCTCGACAACTGGCTGAGTCCCTGGCTTTCCGGCGTGACGAGGCGGGATCAGTTTTCCGCCATTCTGCTGGAGAAGGCACTGCACGACATGCTTCCCCATGCGCTGACGCGCCGTCTTGACCGCGAGGCTCCGGAGAGCCTGCAGGCGCCTTCCGGCTCGCACGTGCGCATCGACTATCTGCCCGAAGGCGGTCCCGTGATGGCCGTGAAGCTTCAGGAAATGTTCGGACAGAAGGAAACGCCTTCCGTATGCGGAGGAAGATGTCCGCTGACCGTGCATCTTCTTTCTCCCGCGGGCCGACCGCTTCAGGTCACGCGGGATCTTGCCGGATTCTGGCGCGGCAGCTATGCCGCCGTGCGCTCGGAGATGCGGGGCCGCTATCCGAAGCATCCCTGGCCTGAGGATCCGCTGACCGCCCTGCCCACCGCAAAGACGAAGAACGCTCTGAAAAGGGGATAGCGCATGGAATTCAGCGTCGGAGACATGGTCGTCAATCCCTCCATGCCCCAGTGGGGCCGGGGGGAAGTGCTGGCCGTGGACGAAGGCAGGGTCATGGTGCGGTTCGGACGGTACGGCGTGCGCAGGATGTCTGCCTCGTTTCTGGCGCCGGCAGATTCCATGCAAAGTCCGGAGCCTGCCGGAAGGCCGCGTTCCGGTCCGGAAAGGAACAAGAAGCCTGCCGCGGAAGAAAGGCGTCCGGAGAAGCGGAGCGGAAACGAGACGGAAACGTCGGATCTCGTCCGCCGGGCGCTCGCCATGCTGCAGGACGCCGACGCGGACGACGGCACGCTTGCGAAGGCGGAACGCGCCGTCTCCCTTGACCGGGACGCGGCGCTGAAGGCCGAAGAAGACGCACGACGCCGGCTCGACGAGGCGGTGCTCCGCTTCTGGCGTGATGCCGAGGTCTTTCTCGTGCCCGACGTGCCGCGCTCCTCGCGTCCGCCCGTGACCGGCGCCCGGCGCTGGGAAACGGTGTCCGCAGCCCTTGCCGTGAACGGGCAGAGCATGAACGGCGGACGGAGCGTCCCGCCCCTGAGCGACGGGGACCTGCCATGGATGCAGCCTCTGCCCTCGGGCTTTGCGGCGGCATGGCACATCGTCTATCTCGGCGTTCTGCCCCGTCAGCGCCTGTCGGACATCATTCTGGAAAAGACCGGCAGCGGTCCCGAGAAACCGGAGGAACCGGGGACGGGAGAAGGATGTCTGGCCGCCGTGGTGCTGGACATGGCGGGCATGCCCGTACCGGAAAGCTATGTTCCGGCCTCCTTCGTGCCGGGACTTGCGCGCTGTCTTGCCGGAAAGAGTCTGGACAGACTTCAGCTGGACATGCTGACCATGCAGTCCGACTTCGACCGGCGGCGGAGCGTGCGCGACGAACCGTTCCGCCTCCCGTGGATCGAGGAGGAAATACAGCGTCTTTTCAGCATGATGCAGGTGGAAGGCGAACCGTTCCGCATGGTCGTGCGTTCGGTGTACTTCCGTCCAGACCCGAAGGAACGACGCATCGACGACGTGCAGAACGATCTGCTCAATTCCTTCTATCTTTCCGATCTGGACCGTCTGCTGGCCGTCGCGAAAACAGGCTTTCGCGGCGTGTTCGCCCGGTATCTGGAAGGCGGCGGGGACACGAACCGGCGCTGCGACGTGCTGGCCGCGGGCGAGGAAAGCCGCATCAGCCGGGAAAGGTCGCTCGCCATCGACCGCATGGCGCAGGGACGTTGGCCCCTTTCTCCGAAGCAGCATCTTCTTCCGGCGCAGCTTGCCGCGGTCACGGAGATGCTGCACGGGGAACTGACGGCCGTGAACGGACCTCCCGGCACGGGCAAGACGCGGCTGATCTGCGACGTCGCGGCGGAACTTGTGGTGCAGCGCGCCGAAAGACTGGCCCGTCTGCGCCGGCCCTTCGAGATCTTCACGTCCTCTTCCGGGGACTTTCATCCGCTGCGCAGAGACATCATGAAGGGGACCTGCATGGTCGTGGCCGGCAGCAACAACGCCGCCGTGGAGAACATCACGCGTCATCTGCCGGATGTCTCCTCCATCAGCCGGGAAGACTTTCCCGACGCGGAATATTTTCCCGACGTGGCCGCCTCCGTGAGCGCGGCCTTCGCGCCGGCCGACAGTCCCGTGCCGTCCGGACGCTCCTGGGGACTCGTGGCCGCGGTGCTCGGATCGGCCTGGAACTGCGAACAGTTCGCACGCGCCTTTTTCTGGGGCTTCCGCGATCAGGAACGGGGCATGGCTCTGCCCGGCATGAAGCAGACCCTCGACGCCTTCCGCAGCTATGAGGCCCACGCGCAGGCCGTGGAAGCATGGCACGGGGCCGTGAAGGACTTTCTGGCCGCCTCCGACGCCGTGCGCCGGCGCAGGCAGGAACTGAAGCGACGGGCCGGCGCGGCGCAGACCGGATCAGTGCCGGAGGAAAACGAGGAATCCCTCATCAGCCGGTTCATGGCGCTCATGAACGAAAGTCGCGCGCTGCGCGCCGCGGCGGGAAAGGAAGATCAGGCCGCGCTGGAACTGACCGAAAGACTTGAGGCCCTGGAAACCCTGGCCCGGCGCGCACAGCAGGAAAAGGGACGGCGCGAAGAGGGGGAAGAGCTGCGCTTTCCCTGCCGCCGGTTCTGGCAGGACGAAGCATGGCAGCTCAAAAGCGTATGGAACGACGAAGAGCTGGAACGCCTGCGTTCCCGGCTCTTTCTTCAGGCGCTGCGCCTTCATGCATGCACGATCAGGGCCTGCGCGAGGGAGTTCACCGCCGACGCCGCCGCCATCACGCGGCATCTGCGCGGCGTGCCCGTCGAGGAGGCGGAGGTCTCCGACATCTGGAACGCGCTGTTCTTCATGGTCCCCGTGGTCTCCTCGACGCTCGCCTCCTTCAGCCGTCTTTTCGCCGGCATGGGACAGGGCTCTCTGGACTGGGTGCTGATCGACGAAGCCGGACAGGCCTCTCCGCAGAGCGCGGCTGGCGCACTCTGGAGAGCCGGACGCGCGGCCGTCATCGGCGATCCGCAGCAGATAGAACCCGTGGTCGCGCAACCGGAAGCGCTGCTCGACACCCTGCGCCGCTGTCTGGAGAACGGCGGACTCTCCCTTGAGCCGTGGTCGCCGAAATCCCAGTCCGTGCAGACCATCGCCGACAGAAGCGCCCTTCTCGGCACATGGATGGACTGCGCCGGACGCCACGTATGGACGGGCTATCCTCTTCGCGCGCACCATCGCTGCGCGGAACCCATGTTCAGCGTGTCCAACCGCATCGCCTACGACAATCAGATGGTGCAGGCCACGCGGCAGGAAAGTCCTGTGGATTCGCCGCTCGGAGCAAGCTGCTGGTTCCACGTCGAAGGACGCGTGGCCGACACCCAGCTCGTGCAGGAAGAACTCGCCCGGCTGCGCCGCTGTCTTCTGAGCTTTCAGGCGCACTGGCCCACGGTGCGCGGCAGCGAAGGAACGCGGGACGCGACGGTCTTCGTCATCTCCCCCTTCCGCACGGTAGCCCGGCACTGCCGCCTGCTTCTGCGCTCCATGGGGCTGTCCGAAGAAAGCGTCCGTTGCGGCACCATTCACACCTTTCAGGGCAGGGAGGCCGACATCGTGTTTCTGGTGCTCGGCTCCGCGCCGGGACAGGCAGGCCGCGGCAGCCGTCAATGGGCCTCCCGCAGGCCGAACATCCTGAACGTAGCCCTGACCCGCGCCCGTTCGCTCATCTATGTGGTGGGAAACCGGCGGGACTGGTGCAGGCATCCCTTCTTCGACGTCCTTGCGGAGGAACTGCCCGTCAGAGAGGACGCCTCCGACTGAAGTTTCCCC
>USNI01000132.1 GCA_900555975.1 uncultured Desulfovibrio sp.
CCCAACATCAAGACCCTCGGAGGATCTGGATGTTTTCACTCATGTTGCCGATGAGCTTCAGACCGGTGAATGCCTGCTTGTACGGAGCAACGCCTGCGCGTGCTTCCATGACGGGAACCAGTGTTCCGGCGACAATACGGCGTTCCGGAGCCTGGGAAGCCTTGATGATGCCCATGCCGGTGCCATTGGTTTCCACGGCGTTGGCCTTGATTTCGGGCGCGTGGACTTTGAGGACTTCCGTCAGGGCGTAGCTCATCTGATAAAGCGTTCCGCCGAAGATGCCCGCCTGAATTTCCACGTCAGCAGCGTGGGCCGGGGTGGAAAGACCGAGAGCAAGTAAGCATACTGCCAAAGACTTGAAAGAAATGCGTGCCATCGTAGCCTCCTGGTTGCTGTTGTGAAAATAATCCATAAACGATGTTGTCTTGTCAATTTGAAAAGATTTGTTTATTGTTGCATGCAATCATACAAAAAATGCTTTTTTATCCTGATAGTGAATATAATTAATTGAATTAATTATTTTTATTGAGAATGGTGCTTTTTGTTGTTCTTTTTTGTCGGAAAAAGGGATGAAAATATAATATATTGTAATTATTAAATTTATTTTTTTATAGATGTTAAAAAAATTTTAAGATTTTGTGAAAAATACTTGTCGCAACGAACGGCCTTATTGGCTTTTATCGAAAAATGTGCTTGTGAAAGTGGGGGAGGAGACGAACCGCCGATGTTCTCCTGTCGTTGTCGGAAAAAGAGTTTGTATAAAAAAGAACATATCTCTTCAGCTGCCTGCTTTTCTTGCAGAAGTTTCTTCGGAGCCGGGCGGCAGACTGGAGATTTCGTCCTTTGAACAGGCCATATGCGCCGGAGTTGAGCAAATGATCGAAGAACTGAGTGGAGATTTTTTTCAGCAGCTGAGGGGGTTTTATTATACCGCACATACGGGCAGCATCCGCAAGGCCGCCCAGCTCATGAACCGTAATCCCTCTACCATAAGCTGGCAGATCAGGCAGCTTGAGCAACAGCTCGACACGGTTCTGTTTGACAGGTATATGAAGAGGTTGCGCATTACCCCCGAGGGAGAGAGACTGCTTTCCTGGACCATTTCCACCTTTGAGCTTCTGCGCGGCATGAAATCGGATATCAGCTCGCCTTCCGGAGTGCTGCGCGGAACGATCAGCATTTCCAGCAATCTGCCCTTTTCGGCGCGAGCGGTCCGCATCATTGCCGCCTTCCGCCGGGATCATCCCGACGTTCATATCAAGATCCGCCGTGCGCTTCCGTATGAAACCGTGGACGACGTGGTCAGTTCCCGGGTGGATTTCGGACTGACGGGCATAACGAGGGAGGCTCCGAACTGCCACATGGAAGAGTTCTTTACCTCCCAGCCTCTGCTCATAGCCCGGGAGGACAACGAATTCGGTCTTCCCGAGCGGCCCACGGCTGAGGATCTGATCCGGCTGCCCTTCATTTCCTTTCTGGCCGAAAACATGGAAGAAGGCGGAGATCCCTACTTTGACACGTCTCTGGCTTCCCTTGCACAGCCCATGCACACGGTGCTCAGCGTGAACAACTATCACCTCATGCTCCGCTATGTGAAGCAGGGCATGGGGGTGGCCATCATGGACGAACTGTGCCTTATGGCCAGCAAATACGGCAATCTCGGCGAAGGGTTGCGTTCCTATTCCCTGGAGGGGATTCTCCCGCCCGTGCACAACGGCATACTGCTGCGCGATCATAAGCATCTCAGTCCCCAGGCGGCGGCGCTCATCGCCAGAATGCGTGATGAACTGAAGGACGGACTTTCCAAGATCCGTGAACTGGCTCATTGAAAAAGGGAAATCTGGCTCTGTCCATTGGAGAGCAGACGATGTCCGGTGATCCTTTTCAGATCCGTATTCTCCGTGCTTGACCGGAACAGGGGCAGGCCGTAAAGTTTCCGCTGAATGTTTAAAATGCCGTTTCCCCCGCGGAACACAGGATCTGCAGGACGTTTTCCGGCGGGGCGCATGCGGCGAAAAGCGGATATATTATGGCAGCAAACGCTTCCCTTGCGGCACTGTACAGGCCGCAGACCTTTGCCGAGGTTGTGGGACAGGATATGGTGAAATCCATTCTTTCCCGCGCGGCACGTGAAGACCGTGTGGCTCCGGCCTATCTTCTCAGCGGCACGCGCGGCGTAGGAAAAACCACCATAGCCCGCATCTTTGCCAAGGCGCTGAACTGTGAGCATGCGCCCACGGGAGAACCCTGCAATCAGTGCGAGGCCTGCCGCCGCATCACGCAGGGCAGTTTCGTGGACGTCGTGGAAATCGACGGTGCCTCCAATCGCGGCATCGACGACATCCGCCGTCTGCGCGACGCCGTGGGCTATGCGCCTCTGGAAGGCCGCTACAAGGTCTTCATCATCGACGAAGCCCACATGCTCACCAAGGAGGCCTTCAACGCGTTGCTCAAGACGCTGGAGGAGCCGCCCGCGCATGTGACGTTCATCATGGCCACCACGGAACAGCACAAGTTCCCCGTGACCATCGTGAGCCGCTGTCAGCATTTCGTGTTCCGGCAGATTCCCGAGGCCGTGCTGGAAGCGCATATCTGCGACATCCTGCAGCGTGAGGGACGCCCCTTTGAAAGGGAGGCGGCCCATCTCATTGCCCGACGTGCGGCGGGCAGCGTGCGTGATTCCATGTCGCTGCTCGGTCAGGTGCTGGCGCTCGGCTGTGCTCCCGATGAGCCTTTGACGGCTGCTCAGGCCCGCGAGGTGCTGGGACTGGCCGGTCAGGAAGTGATGGACCGTCTCATGGACGCTCTTGCCGGGCAGAATGCCGCGGGCATCGCCGTGCTCGTGCGGGAGCTTCTGGCGCAGGGCGCCGACATGGGCTTCTTCCTGCGGGAGCTCGGCAGTCTGTGGCGCAACCTTTTTCTTCTCCGGCAGGCGGGAAAGGATGCCGCCGGAGAGCTTGATCTGCCCGAAGGCGAAGTGGAGCGGCTCGTTGCGCTCTCTTCCCGTTTTTCGCTGACCTATATTCATGCGGCGTGGCAGATGACGCTGGATTCCCAGAGGCGCATTCTTACCAGTCTTGAACCTTCGGCCGGACTGGAACTTCTGCTTCTGAATCTCGCCATGCTTCCCCGGCTGCTTCCGCTGGAAGAACTTGCCGTGCCTGTTCCTGCATCGTCCGTCAGAAATCCGGAAGCGCCCTCTTCGCCGACGTCTTCTCCCGCACCGCAGACGCCGCCCTTGCCTTCGTCAGCTCCCGCCGGGCCTGCACCCGTGCGTTCCGCCGCGCCTTCTTCCGTCCGGCCCGTGCAGGCGGCGCCTTCCTCCACGCAGCGTCCCGCCTTTGTTCCTCCGTCTGCTCCCGTATCCGGCGCTGTGTCTCCTTCGGCTCCGGCCGCTTCATCCCGGTCGTCGGCTCCTTCTGCGGACTTGACGGAAAAGGGGAAACCTGCTGAAACTCTGACGCCGGAGAAGCGGCGTCCTTCCGCCGACTGGAAGGATGTGCCGGTGGATGCCTCTCTTCCGTGGAACGGCTTTTTTGAGTCCTGCCGGGACAGTCGGGACATTCCTCTGCCCGTCCTTCGTCAGGTGACCGGGGAGGTTCGTGGAGACTATCTTGTGCTTCAGGCGCTCTCTCAGGTGGTGAGCCAGCAGCTTCAGCGCACCGAGAAGCTCAGGGTTCTCGAAGCCATGGCGGCTTCCTGGGCCGGGAGACCTCTGCAGATCGTGTTCCGGCCTCCGCAGAAGACGGTGCGCACCGAAGCGGAGCTGCGGGAAGAGATACAGGATCATCCCGTGATAAAGAAATTTCAGGACGCGTACGATGCCAGACTGGTACGCTGTACCCCCATCAATCGTTAACTTCGCAACAGAAGGGCCGACGGCCCTTG
>USNI01000133.1 GCA_900555975.1 uncultured Desulfovibrio sp.
TTCGCCGGAACCATCAATACCTCCGGTTCCTTTGAATTTGAAGTGACGGCAGGTCCGTCCGATACTACGCTGGCACGCATCATTCATGCCGTTGAAGAGGCTCAGGGAAGGCGTGCGCCCGTACAGCGTCTGGTGGACAGCTTTGCACGCTGGTATACTCCCGCCGTGTTTCTGCTTGCCATACTCATGGCTGTGGTTCCTCCGCTGTTCTTCGGCTGGAACTGGACGGATGCCATCTACACCGGACTTGTCCTTCTTGTGATCGGTTGTCCGTGTGCCCTGGTGATTTCCACGCCGGTGAGCATTGTGAGCGGTCTTGCCGCCGCGACGAAAGGCGGCATACTGGTGAAGGGCGGCATGTTTCTGGAACAGGGACGTCTTTTGCGCTGCCTCGCTCTCGACAAGACTGGTACGCTGACCTACGGCAGGCCGAAGCTGACGGATGTGGCGGTTCTGGGAGATAAGAGCCGGGAAGAGACCCTCAGACTTGCAGCCAGCCTTGCCATCCGTTCGGATCATCCCGTTTCTCTGGCCGTGGCGGAAGGAGCAGCGGCGAGTGGTGAAGCTCTTCTGAACGTGGAGGATTTCGAAGCCGTGGCCGGTCGTGGCGTACGCGGATACATGGAAGGCAGACGCTACAGTCTCGGAAGCCTTCGCATGATGAAGGAATGCAATCTGAGCTCGGCAGCGCTAGAACAGCAGACGGCCGCCTTTGAAGCTCAGGGCAGAACCGTGGTGGTGCTGGCCGACGACACGCAGGTCCTTGCCGTTCTCTCCGTGGCCGATACCATCCGAGAGAGCAGCGTGGAGGCTGTCCGCGAACTGAAGAAGCTGGGCGTGCATACCGTGATGCTGACTGGGGACAATGAGACCGTTGCACGGGTGATCGCCGGACAGGCGGGTGTGGACGAATTCCGCGGCAATCTGCTCCCGGAAGACAAACTGAAGGCCGTCGAAGCACTGTCGGAAAGCTGGGGCAGGGTAGGCATGGCCGGCGACGGCATCAACGATGCTCCTGCTCTTGCCCGGGCCGACATCGGATTTGCCATGGCCGGGGGCGGAACGGATACCGCCATGGAAACCGCCGACGTGGCGCTTATGGATGACGATCTGCGCAAGATTCCGAGATTCATCCGGCTTTCCCGGGCGACACACGGTATCCTCGTGCAGAACATCGCCCTGGCACTGGGGGTGAAGGTGGTGTTTTTCGCTCTGGCCTTTGCCGGATACGCCACCATGTGGATGGCTGTCTTTGCCGATGTCGGCACAGCTCTTCTGGTGGTGGCCAACGGACTCCGTGCCGCGGGGCATCGTGCCTGAACGTAAAACTTAAAGTGCAACTTCAAGTTCTCTCATGAGTCGTCCGCTCCGTGCAAGATAGGGCCGCGCACGGAGCGGATGTTCGCTTTTCTCAGGGCACATGCGGTCAGAATGTGAGTTCCGATCGCGAGGCCGACGTCGGAGAAGCAGGAAGAGGGAAAGAAAATTCGTAGGATGTCTTGACGTAAGTTCTGGATACCATTATTGATCTATTGATCAAAAAATATGTGCGGTGATTCCGGACATGCCCCTTTTCGGAACTCTTCTGGCGGGGCCGGAGTGCTTTCTTCAGAAGTTTTCCACGGAAAAAAGTCATGGTGCTGCGATCCGGTATGTCGCCTGTTTCAGAAGAAGGAGTTTGCGCTATGTCCGAATCCGTTCTTGTTGCCGTTCCTTCCAATGCGCCGGCCGGACTTGACGCCGTGCCCAGTGCACATTTCGGCCATTGCGATGCCTATACCGTGGCATGCATCCGGGATGGTCTCATTCAGAATGTGAGCATTGAATACAATGAAGGTCATGAACAGGGTGGCTGTATTGTTCCTGTTCAGGCTCTGGCGGACAAAGGTGTCAGGGTTCTTCTTGCCGGCGGCATGGGCATGGGACCTCTGAATGCCATGCACCAGATGGGAATACAGGTTTTTTATGCCGCAGGATTCAGAAGTGTAAGGGAGGCGCTGCAGGCCTATATTGACGGCAGACTGCAGGCCTTCGGTTCCGGCGATCTGTGCAGGGGTGGGTGCGGACACCATCGGGGATGATCCGGTTTCCGGCTTGAATTTCGGATCCGCTCCGCAGACATGGCCCCGGGAAGGTCTTTCGTTTCCGGGGGCATGCTGTATATTTTTGTAAAGACTCCTTCGAAGGGAAGTGTCGAGCAGAAAATATATAAGGAAAAATGAGCGATTCAAGATATGCATGACATCCCCAGAGACGGTTTTGACGGCTTTTTTTCGTACTGAATTCTTCCATCAGCAAGATAACGATTTTTTTTGTTTCATTCTTTTTACAATTGCCGGAAGATATGGACGTAAGCGGAAAAAAAGTGTAGTTTGAAGACAAAAGAAGCCCCTTGCATCCGTATCTGCCTGATTAAGCAGGAAGGCTTTTCGTTCGATACAGAGTGATTCCTGGCAGGAATCTGTCCGTTCGGCAGTGCATGCCGGCATATGTTTGAGCGGATGTTTCCGCTTGTTTCGGAAAACGGCTGAGCCGTCAATGCTTTCCAAGGTTTTGAGAGGTCGTCATGAAAGTAAGCAAAGTTGTTCTGCCTGTCGCAGGATGGGGTACGCGTTCTCTTCCCGCCAGCAAGAACATTCCCAAGGAAATGCTGCCCATCTACAATAAGCCGGTCATCCAGTATGTGGTGGAAGAGGCCGTGCGCGCCGGGGTTCAGGAAGTCATTTTTGTGACGAACCGTCACAAGTGCGTCGTGGAAGATCATTTCGACCGCAATATCGAGCTGGAGGAACTCCTCGCAGAAGCAGGAAAGATTGAACAGCTCAAGGCCGTTCAGGATGCCGCCACCATGGTGGATGTCATGGCCGTGCGTCAGAAGCAGCAGCTTGGTCTCGGTCATGCCGTGGGCTGTGCCAGGTCCATAGTGCAGGAAGATTATTTTGCGGTCATGGTCGGCGACGATTTCATGGTCGGTGAGAATGCCGGTCTTGTTCAGCTCGTACAGGCTGCGGAAAAGTACAATATGCCCACCATCGGCGTCATGGAAGTTCCGGCCGACAAGATCGATAAGTATGGCATGGTCGCCGGCGAAGAGCTTGAGGAAGGCATATACAAGATCACCGACATGGTGGAAAAGCCTGCCGTAGGTTCCATGAATTCCCGTCTCGCCATTGTCGGACGCTATGTGCTTCCCCGTGAAATCTTCAGCTACATAGCCAAGGTCAAGCCCGGCAAGGGCGGAGAAATACAGCTCACGGATGCTCTCGCCGGTTACATGAAGGACAAGGGCATGCTTGCCGTGAAGATGAAGGGACGTCGTTTCGACGCCGGCGACTGGGTCGATTATCTGACCGCCGGCATCTATTTCGGTCTCAAGGATGAAAAGCTTCATGAGCCTCTTCGTGCGGCTCTTAAGGAACTTCTCGACAAATAGACGGATTGGCCTGAAAGGTCTTTCCGATATTCTGATAAAGGTCGTATCGTCTTCCGTTTCCGGTGGATGATGCGACCTTTTCTGTCTGTGGAATGGCTGCCGCGCAATTGATGGTGCGAAAGTCCCCTGATTCCGGCAGACCCGCATGCCGAACATGCCGGCAGGTCGGCTTCCGAAGAAGATCGGCCGCAGACCCGATTCTGCCGGTCTTGTCTTTTTATCCTCGCGGGAATACGTTCTGCCTCTGCACAGGGAGGCCATATGATCGAGTTTACACGGGACGGAATGCTGAATCTGACCAGAGAGCTGGTCCGCATACGCAGCGTATCGCATACGCCTGGAGAAAATGAAGCGGCGGATTTTCTTTTCTCGCTTCTGAAGAAGGAACGCTACTTTCTGGATCATCCTGACGATCTGCTCCTGCTCCCCGTTGAAAAGGGAGGGCT
>USNI01000134.1 GCA_900555975.1 uncultured Desulfovibrio sp.
GGCGGCCTACTGCCGTCTTCTTCTGCCTTCGCTTCTGCCGGAAGACCGCTGTCTGTACATGGACTGCGACATGATATGCCGCTCAGGACTCGGCGCGCTGTGGGACACGGATCTTGGCTCCTGCGCGGTCGCGGCCGTAAGGGACATCGACGAGGACGTGCACTGCGCACGACTCGGTCTCGACCGGTATTTCAACTCCGGCCTTCTGCTCATGGATCTTGCGGCCATGCGCCGGGAACACCTGCAGGAACGCTTTCTCCGCTTCATCGCCGAACGCGCGGACAGCATCGTCATGCACGATCAGGACGTGCTGAACGTCGTGCTCGGCGAGCGCATCCGCGCGCTCGACATGACCTGGAACTGTCAGCTCAACAGAACGCGCAAGTGCAGGACATCGGGCTTTCACGCCCTGCGCCGCACGGCGAACATTCTTCATTTCATCGGCCGCAGAAAGCCCTGGGTCCGGGGCTGCAACGCGCCATGCCGTCGCGAATACTGGAAGTACGTGCAGAAGACGCCCTGGAAGGAACCCTTTCTTCCCGCCCTGCTGCACGCCCTGCGATAGCCCTGCGTCCGACCCGTCCGCATTCCGCCTCCATACCGCCTGAAAAGGTCAGCCATGAAAACGACGTTCCATTCCTCGCGCCTCACCGCGTGTCTGCATCTGTTCCTGTTCGTCATCGTCAGCGTGTCCGTGCTCGGAGAATTCGCCTACCGCATCATCAAGCACATCTTCGGCACCGTGTCCATCGATCAGATACTCTTTCACATCAACGCTCCCATAGACGCGGTCGACGCATCGATCACCCTTCCCATCCTGGCCGGCGCGGCGGTCTATCTCGTCTTCGTCTGTCTGTACGCCTATGTCGTCTTCAGAGTCGTCATCATCAAAGCCGCTGACCAGCTACCGGACGGAAAAAATATACGTCATCTACAAGAACCTGTTCTCCAACGAAACGAAGGTCCGAACGCTGACGCCTCCCGCTCATGCCGGTTTCCTCTGCTATGCCGTGCTGTGCGTCAGTCTGTTCGCGCTCTCCGTGCACCACATCGACAGACGGTACCACATCATCGACTATCTGAACCAGCCGACCTCCGACTTCATAGAAAAGCACTACGTCATTCCGAAGATCAGCTTCGGACAGAAACGCAATCTCGTGCTCATCGTGCTGGAATCCATCGAAAAGGGATACAACAACGAACTCATCTTCGGCCGGAACCTGATCCGGGAACTGGACGAACTGGCGCTCGACAACATCTCCTTCAGCGGTCATGTCGAGACCTGCGCCTCGGAATGGACGCAGTCCGCCCACGTCAACATGCTCATGGGCATTCCCATGCTGTCCATGACGAAGAACTCCTCCGTGCTCTCCGACTCCTTTCTCGGCAACGCATGGGCCATCACCGACGAGCTGAACAGACAGGGCTATGCCATCGCCTGCTTCTTCGGCGCGACAGGACAGTTCTCCGACATGGAAAAGCTGTTCCGCTCCCACGGCGTGCAAATGGTCGAGGAACGCGACTACTTCGACGCAAGGGAAAAGAATCCCTACCTGCACTACGGCACCAAATGGGGCTACAAGGACAGCTACATCTATGAAAAAATGTATGAGGAGTACGCGCGCCTGAGAACGGAAAACAGGCCCTTCTGCCTGATCATGCGCACCGTCGACACGCACTTTCCCGGCGGCTTCGTGGAAAACGACCGCAGAATCTACGGCGACACCAGAGACGCCGTCATCGAAAGCAGCAGAATGTGCTCGGACTTCGTCCGCTCCATCCAGGCCTTCGGCGACGACACCACCATCGTCGTCGTGGGCGATCATCTGTGGATGGACTCCCCTCTCGACAATTTCACGAACTTCACCGCGCAGCTGAAAAACAGGGAAATCTACAACGTGTTCATCAACACCGTCTTTTCCCCCGACCACGTCAACACCCGACGGAAGTTCGCCACCTTCGACCTTGCGCCGACCATTCTCGAAAGCATGGGCGCAACCCTGGAAGGACATCGCTTCGGCCTCGGCACCTCTCTCTTCTCGGAAGAGAAGACCCTGTGCGAAACCTACGGCACCGCGTTCGTCAACGAGGAATTTCAGAAGCATCACCCGTTCTATCAGAAGCTGTTCTGACGAATCGACACGGCTCCGGCCGCCGGAAGACGCAGGCAGCAATGCCCGTCTGCCGCACCGTGCGTCCGCCCCTCCGGCCCGATGCCGGCGCCTTCCGGCAGACACGCGCCTTCCCTGTCCGGAAACCCGCTTTCCCCGGAGAAACGCCATGATTTTGACCTTGCGGAACGGCCTGAAAACGGCTAGATTGCTCTTTTGGTCCTCCTTCAATACGACGAAGCGAACGCGATGAGCAGCAGACAGCCGATCAAGACCGGAAGCACCGGGATCACCGTCAGCACGACGGGCCGTACCGCGCATGGCCGGTCCGGGGTCCGTGCTGCGCTCTGCCGCACGGACGGCAGAATTCCCGCATCCGCCTCCGTTCCCGACGCGCAGATCTTTCTCCTCCCGGAAAGGAGGACGCACGTCTGCGCCCGCGTACGGAAGGAGAGAACCATCTTCCGCATGCCGACAGGGGGCAGCCTTCCCGCAGAGGACAGGGCTGCCCTTTTCCGTCGCGACGCCCGGCAGCACAAACTCCCGCATGCCGCTCCTTCTCCGCTTCGGAGAGGGCCGGCCGACGGTTCCGGCGCTCTTCCCCGTTCCGGCGTCGGAAGCGCGCATGCGCAGGCATGCCTTCCTTTCCCGACACCTTCCAAGACCTTCTTCACTCAGGAGTCCTGACATATGGGCGGATTCTTCGGCGCCATTTCCCGACAGGACTGCGTTCTGGACATCTTCTTCGGCGTGGACTACCACTCCCATCTCGGCACCCGCCGGGGCGGCATGGCCATCTACGACCGCAGACTGGGATTCCAGCGGCAGATCCACGACATCGAAAACACTCCCTTCCGGACCAAGTTCGAAAGGGATCTGGCCGACTTTCACGGCTGCGCCGGCATAGGCTGCATCAGCGACATCGATCCGCAGCCGCTGCTCGTGCGCTCCCATCTCGGACTGTACGCCATCTCCACGGTGGGCATCATCAACAATTCCGACCGGCTGGTCCGCGACTACTTCTCAAGCCGCGGCCATCAGTTCATGGTGACCGGCTCAGGCAAGGTCAATCCCACGGAACTTGTCGCCGCACTCATCAATCAGGAAGACGACCTCGTCTCCGGCATCCGTCACGCGCAGGACGTCATCGAAGGTTCCATGACCATCCTGCTGCTCACGGAAGACGCCATCATCACCGCCAGAGACAAGATGGGCCGTCTGCCCGTGCACATCGGCAGAAACGCCATGGGACACAGCGTGTCCTTCGAGTCCTTCGCCTATCACAAGCTCGGCTACGAGGACGCCTATGAACTCGGTTCCGGCGAAATCGTGCGCATCACGCCCGAAGGCTACGAAACCCTCTCCCCGGCCCGGAAGGACATGAAGATCTGCGCCTTCCTCTGGACCTACTACGGCTATCCCAACTCCAACTACGAGGGCGTCAACGTCGAGCTCATGCGCTACCGCAACGGCGAGATCATGGCCCGCAGCGAAATGGCCCGCGGCACCCTGCCCGCCGTCGATCACGTGGCCGGCGTTCCCGATTCCGGCACCCCCCACGCCATAGGCTACGCCAATCACTGCAAGCTGCCCTTCGCACGGCCCTTCGTGAAGTACACCCCCACCTGGCCCCGCTCCTTCATGCCCGCCAACCAGGCCGTGCGCAATCAGGTGGCCAAGATGAAGCAGATTCCCGTGCCGGAACTCATCCAGAACAAGAAGCTCCTGTTCGTGGACGACTCCATCGTG
>USNI01000135.1 GCA_900555975.1 uncultured Desulfovibrio sp.
CCGGCGTCATGCCAGACCAGTTTCACGCGGCCCTGCGTCTGCTCTTCGATCTGCTTGAAGATGTCCAGGGCCATTTGTCCCTGCACCTGCACCTGTGAAAGGTTGCTTACGGTATTGTAGGACTTGGCCGGAGCCGTGGAGGCGTAACCGAGGCAGAGAGTCGCCGCAAGGAAAAGAACCGTACGTTTCAGCATATCGTTTCTCCCGGGTTGCAGGGTGAGTAAGCCGGTGTCAGTCGGGGCCTCGCTGCACGAAGTCATGTTCCGTGCAGATGTCAGGAAAGAGAGGTGTCCTCCGGGTCCGGAGGAAGGATTCTGTCGGCGATGAGTCCGGCATTGTAGCCGAGAATCTGCTGGAACATCATGCCGATGACGACGGTAAGGCAGGTCAGGGGAGGAAAGTGCAGCATGGCGATGGCGGCGCCTGCGCCCACGTTCCGGATGCCGCCGCTGAGCATGAAGGCCATGATGTCGCCTCTTCTGCGGAAGAGACGCCTTCCCGCAAGAAACGTCGTCACATAGCCGGAGCAGCACAGACAGAAGATGAAGAACACGATGCCGACGAAAAGCCAGTCGGGATCGTGGAAATACGGCGACGCCACACCTCCGTTGATGAGCAGAAGAAAGACGATGCCTGTCTTGGAGAGCAGGGAAAGCCAGGGCGAGAGCACCTTGGAGGCCTTTCCGCGGGTGGAGGTGTTCACCACGATGGCAAGCAGCGTGGGAAGCAGGATCATGAGGGCAAGAGAGGTCATGATGCCCACGCGGTCCATGCTTATCTGCGCGCCTGCGAGGATGCCCAGCATGAAGGGCATGAAGAAGGGCACGATCAGGGTGTCAATGACGATGACGGCCAGAGCGAGCGCCACGTTTCCCCGGTATATGCCGACCCAGATCAGACTGGTGGAGCCGACGGGCACCAGAGAGATGATGACGAAGCCCATGATGATGCGCGGATCGTCGAAGAGCAGACCTGCGATGATCCATGTGCAGACAGGCAGGGCGACGTAGAGAATGACGAGGTGAATGACGAGAAAGAAGGGATGCGTGACGACTCTTCTGAGATCGCTCAGGCGGAGCGAAAGTCCCGAAGAAAAGGTCATGACGGCAAAGATCCAGGGAACGGCCCATGTCAGGGAAGCCAGAGGGCCGCCGAAAAGCAGTCCGCAGATGAGGGAGCAGGGAGCCAGCCACGGCATGGCACGCTGAAGGAAGGAATTGGCGAAGGCTGGCGACATGGCGACGTCCGGGTACGTTGAGATCGTTGCATTGGCCGGACCGCCGTCCGGAAGCGGAGGAAAGATGCCGTTCCATGCTGCAGAAGACGGGATCGGGCGGAGGCGGAAGGAAAACGATGCCGGACGATCCGGCGGGGAAGGCGGGAGGGAAGGTCGGCCCGGGGAGATTCGGACCGTCGTGGAGAGACAGGGGAAGGTTGTCCTTCCCCTGTCAGGAAGATCAGCGGGCAAGCGCGGCGGCGCGCTGCTTGTACACTCTGCTCATCCAGTACACGACCAGGATGCCGAAGAGGGCGAAGCCCATGGCGCAGAAGTAGGCGAGGGTGTAGGTACCGGTGCTTTCCACGGCGACGGCAGCAATCTTGGGATAGACATACCCGCCGATGGAGGCGCCGATGAACACGAGGCCGTAGTTGGCGCCGAGGTTCTTGGGACCCCAGAATTCGGACACGATGGCGGGATAGGAAGCCCAGGTACCGCCCCAGCCGAGAGCGATGAGACCGCAGCCGACCATGAACAGGGGCGTGCTGGTGGCGATGTTCAGGACGATGGCGCCGAAGATGTACACGAGGAACACGGTGCCCTGCGTGATGAAGCGTCCGAAGTTGTCGGAGCACCAGCCGAGAATGATGCGGCCGGCCGCGTTGCAGAGGGCGAACACGCTCACGGTGGAGGCGGCGACTTCGGGAGTCATGCCGATCTGGTTGATGCCGATGGCGGCGGAGTGTCCGACCATCATGCCGCCGGTGCCGGTGCCGCACATGAAGGTGAGCACGACGGCGTAGAACACGGGATCCTTGACCATGCCGGGAATGCCCTTGTTGGACAGAGCGATGCCCTTGCCGGCGGCAACCTTGGAGGGATCCCATCCGGCGGGTCTGTAGCCTTCCGCCGGGGGCACGACGAAGAAGGCGAGCAGCAGCATGGTGAACACGAAGATGATGCCGAAGTTCGTGTAGATGGAGAGCACATTTTCAGCGCCGTCCATGAAGTGCATGGCAAGGGGAGCCCAGACCATGGGACCGAGGGCGCCGAAGGTGGCGATGACGCCGGCGGCCAGCGCCTTTCTGTCGGGGAACCACTTGACGGTGTTGACCACGCAGTTGGTGTAGAGCAGACCGTCACCGACGCCGATGAGCAGGCAGTAGGTCACATAGATGTGCCACAGTTCCGTGGCGAAGGCGGTGAGGTACACGCCCACGCACCACATGACGCAGCCCACGATAAGCACGATGCGCGGGCCGAACTTGTCCATCGCCCTGCCGGCGAAGGGGGCGGTGAGACCCATCATGCCGAGCGTGAGGGAATAGACCACGACGACCTCGGAGGGAGTGCTGCCGGGGAAGAGTGCCAGCAGAGGCTTCTGCATGATGCTCCAGATGTTCAGGAAGGCCGTACCGGCGACGATGATTCCTGCAAAGAGAAGGATCAGCCAACGCTTCATAAAAACTCCAGAATTCCAGCCCCCGGAACGGGAGACCCTCCAGGCCGGGGGGCTGCTCGTTGTACTACCGGGGAGAAGAGCGCAAGGACAGGTGTCTCTCCGTGCTCTTCTCCAGCCATGGACGTTCAGGGATCAGCCCCGGCAGTCCGTCTTTTCCACGATGTAGGTGGAGATGTTCTCCAGGAAGGTGTGGGCATGCTTCTGCGCCGTCTGTCCGACGGCGGAGGCGAAGTCGTTGCTCAGGCCCTCAAGATCATCGAAGTACAGCTCGACGATGCCGTCGAAGGGGACTTCCTCATAGGACACGGACTGACCGTTCACCACTCTGTCGAGGATGAGACTCTGGCAGTAGCCGCGCACGCCCTTGAACTGACGTACGAAGTCGCCGTGCACATACCACCATTCATGCTTGAACTGCTCGAAGGACATGCCGTTCTTGCGCCTGATGAAGGAAACGCGCTTGAGCAGGGGCCTGTCCTCAATGGGAATCACCAGTGCCTTCACCGTGACCAGGCTCTTCACGTCGGAGGCGAAGTTGCGGTAGTCGGCGGCGATGTCCTGACCGTAGACGGCCTGGGAGGCATTCATGTCGTGCAGATTGTCATACCACAGTTCCGCGAAGGCGTCGGCGGTGACGGGTACGCGGGGGAAGGCCACGCCACGCTGCTGGGAGTCGGTGACGAAGTTCTGGGTGTAGCGGCGCAGCGCCTGAGAGCGGAGCACGACGGGCGCGTGCTGCAGGTTCCAGTAGGCCTTGAATTCTTCGGGGCTGAGGTCCGCCTTTTTAGTGATGAGATCCCATCTGGTGATCATATACTGCTCCGTTGGTTGAAATGATGAAAAATCCTGCCGGATCCGGACGGGTCCGGCAGGATGATGCGTCAGACTATGGGAGTCTCTTCCACGAGGAAGGTGGTCATGGTGTCGAGGAAGTCGCGGCCGTGGAAGCTCGTGTACTTGTAGTTGGCGGAAGCGAAGCATTCTTCCAGCTTTTCGACGCTTTCGAACCACATTTCCACGATGCCGTCATAGGGCATTTCCTCGTAGGGAACGGACTTGCCGTCGATGATGCGGTCGAGAATGACGTTCTGATGATAGGCGACCACGTTGGGCATGAACTTCACCATTTCGCCGTGCAGACCGAGCCATTCCCAGTCGAAGCGT
>USNI01000136.1 GCA_900555975.1 uncultured Desulfovibrio sp.
GCGGAGATTCTTGCGCGCGGGCTGAGATCAGGCGGAAAGCTTGCCATCTGGGGCGACTACGACGCCGACGGCGTCACCAGCACGGCGCTGGCGCTTCAGGTGCTTCGGCATCACGGATACGAAGCGCTGTGGCATCTTCCCGACAGACGCGAGGAAGGCTACGGCATGACCGCCGCCGGCGTGGAGAGGCTTGCGGAAAAAGGTGTCTCGCTGCTGCTTACCGTGGATTGCGGCATTTCCGATGTGGCGGCCATTGCCCGTGCCAGGGAACTCGGCATGGAGGTCGTCGTCACCGACCACCATCTGCCGCCGGAACATCTTCCCGATGCCACGGTGCTGTGCAATCCGAAGCTGGCGGACTGTCCCTGTCCGTCTCTCTCCGGTGTAGGTGTCACATTTTTTCTCATGGCGGAGCTGAATGCCAGACTGGCCGAAGGCGGCAGGCCGCGCATGGACATGCGCCGGACGCTGGATCTTGTGGCCCTGGGGACGCTGGCCGACCTCGTGGAGCTGGAAGGGCAGAACCGCATTCTTGTGAAGAACGGGCTGCTCGTTCTGGCAGAAGCCGGAAGACCGGGCATTTCGGAACTCAAAGTCGTCTGCGGCTTTGCGCCGCTTGCCTCACTCGGCGCGGGTCAGGTGATATTCAGCCTCGCACCCCGCATCAATGCCGCGGGTCGTGTGGCGTCTGCGGAGACCGCCCTTGAACTTCTCTGCGCCGGAGACTGCGACAGCGCTGCCGATCTTGCCCGACGTCTGGACGGCTATAATACGCAGCGTCGTCAGGAGGAGGAGCGCATTACCGAAGAGGCCGTGCTTCAGGCAGAGGCGTCTCTGAACGAGCCTGCACTGGTCATTGCGGGCAAGGACTGGAATCAGGGAGTCATCGGCATCGTGGCGTCACGTCTCGTGGAGAAATATCACAAGCCGACGCTGGTGCTCTGTGCCGACGGCGAAACGCTGAAGGGATCGGGACGTTCCATCAGCGGTTTTGATCTGCACGACGGTCTTGCCCGCTGCGCCGGGGAACTGGAATCGTTCGGCGGGCACCGCATGGCGGCGGGCGTGCGAGTCAGACCGGAACGTCTGGACGCGTTCCGCGCGCATTTTTTCGAGGTCGTCAGAGATGTGCTGGGACCTGATCCCGTTCCGGCCGTTCAGCTCATCGATGGAGAGCTGGATTTCAGGGAGGCGTCGAATTTCGTTTTTCTGAAGGAACTGGAAATGATGCAGCCTTTCGGCGTGGGAAATCCGGAGCCGGTGTTTCAGTCCCCGCCGCTTTTGGTCAGACGGCGGCGTCTTTTCGGCCAGCAGAAGAATCATGTTCTGCTGGAACTGACGGATGAGAGCTGCAATATCACGCTTCAGGCCAAGGCATGGAGACAGGCTCAGCAGTTCCCCGCGGATATGGAAGGCCGGCGGATCAGACTGGCCTACAGTCCGGGCATCGACATGTACAACGGAGCCGCCAGCGTGGATGTGCGCATCAGAGACTGGAAGATGGTCTGAACATATCCGTTCGTCAGTCCGCTATTCCGGCTCAGGCATGGCTGTTTCGAGTCTTCCGCATGAGGATGTCGCAAAGGGACGGCAGAACCGTGCAGGATGCGCTGCTTCGGCAACGGATGCCTGTGGAAACGTCCGAAGGTGCGCCGCCGCGCCGTCCGAAGGGTATGACGAAAAAGGCTCCCGCCGGAACGGGAGCCTTTCTTTGTGTCCGGAAAGGAACGGAGATCAGTCGCGTACGCCGTGAAATTCGATTTCGGTGATCTCGTAGGTCACACGACCGCGGGGAATGTCGATGGTGACCTCATCGCCGACTTCATGACCGAGAAGGGCGCGACCGACAGGGGAGTTGATGGAAATGGAACCCTTGGCGAAGTCGGCTTCGTCGGGACCGAGCAGGGTGAACTGACGTTCTTCGTCGGTGTCCACATCGACCACGTGCACGGTGGCGCCGAAAATGATCTTGTCGCTGTGAATCGTTTCAAGGTCGATGACGGTGTACTGGGGAAGCTGAGACTCGATGTAATTGATGCGCGCTTCCAGAAAACCTTGGCGTTCACGGGCGGCATCATAGCCGGCATTTTCCTTCAGGTCGCCTTCTTCACGGGCTTCCTTGATGGCCTGAATGACGGCGGGACGCTCTTTTTTGAGAGCTTCGAGTTCTTTTTCCAGCTTTTTGTATCCCTGTACGGAAATAGGCGTGCTCATGGCAGATACCTTCAAAAAAATTGATATGCAAAAAAAGAGGCCCGACTTCTCGAAAGGGATCATCGCATTCACTTCCAGAAAAGTAGGGCATCAGGAAATGCTTTCTTTCAATATAGTCCTGCCGGAGCATGAAGTCAATCCCCGCGGGATTTTGAGTCTCCGCGTCGCGGAACGGAGACCGCTGCCGCGACGCCTTGTCCGAAGAAGCGGTATATGAGATTTACTGCTGGACAAGGTGTCCTGCTTCTGAGACAATGAAAGTCCTGTGATTCCGCCGGCTGAATCTTCCGCCGGCGAAAACCGTATATGGAACTGCTATGGCAAACGATAATCAGCCGGATAAAGTCATTTATTCGATGAACCGCGTGACCAAGCGACATGGTCAGCGGGAAGTTCTCAAGGATATTTCGCTCGGCTACTTTTACGGAGCCAAGATCGGCGTGCTCGGCCTGAACGGCGCGGGCAAGTCGTCGCTGCTCAAGATCATGGCCGGTGTGGACAAGGCCTTTGATGGCGATGTGGTGGTCGCTCCGGGATATTCCATCGGCTATCTTGAGCAGGAACCGCTCGTGGATGAAACGCGTACCGTGCGCGAAGTCGTGGAAGAGGGCGTTCAGGAAGTCGTGGATCTCGTCAGGGAATTCAATGAGATCAACGAAAAATTCGCCGATCCCGATGCGGACATGGATGCTCTTATCGAGCGCCAGGCCAAGGTTCAGGAAAAAATGGACGCCCTGAACGCCTGGGATCTGGACTCACGGCTTGAAATGGCCATGGATGCGCTGCGCTGTCCTCCGGGGGATACGCCTGTTTCCGTGATCTCCGGCGGCGAGCGTCGTCGTGTGGCGCTGTGCCGTCTGCTTCTGCAGAATCCCGACATTCTGCTGCTCGACGAACCGACCAACCATCTCGACGCCGAATCCGTGGCATGGCTGGAACGATATCTGCAGGGATTTCCCGGTACGGTCATCGCCGTCACCCATGACCGTTACTTTCTCGATCATGTGGCCGGATGGATTCTGGAACTGGACAGAGGCCGCGGTATTCCGTGGAAGGGCAACTATTCCTCCTGGCTTGAACAGAAGGAAAAGCGTCTTGCCCTTGAGGAAAAGGCCGACAACGAGCGCCGCAAGACGCTGGCCCGAGAACTGGAATGGATTCACATGTCGCCCAAGGGACGTCATGCCAAGGGCAAGGCCCGCATCAACGCCTACGAAGCCATGCTGAGCCACGAGAGCGAACGTCTCGCCCCGGATCTTGAAATCTACATTCCGCCGGGACCGCGTCTCGGCAAGTCGGTCATCGAGGCGAAGAATCTGTGCAAGAGCATGGGGGACAAGCTCCTTGTCGAAAACGCGAACTTCCTTGTGCAGCCCGGAGCCATCGTGGGCATCATCGGTCCCAACGGCGCGGGCAAGACCACGCTGTTCAAGATGCTCGTCGGCGAGGAGAAACCGGATTCCGGTACGCTCAGCATCGGCGAGACCGTGAAGTTCGGCTATGTCGACCAGAACCGCGCGTCCCTTGAACCCGGCAAGACCGTGTATGAAATCATAAGCGGCGGAAACGACTTCATCCGCCTCGGAGGCCGGGAAGTGAATGCCCG
>USNI01000137.1 GCA_900555975.1 uncultured Desulfovibrio sp.
TTCGCCGTGTTCGTCAAGCTGTATCATGTACAGGCCGGGAACGGCGTCCGGCAGTCTCCGGGTCAGGGAAACGTCGATGTTTTCCCCGGCCCAGAAGGCGAGCATGGCGTCGCTCAGAGGATCCGTCCCCACGGCGGAGAGATAGGATACGTCCAGTCCGCCGAGTCTTGAGAGATACACGGCCGCATTGAGGGCGTCGCCGCTGAAGCTCTGCCGGTACAGCCCTTTTTCCGGGCCGTTCACGGGCAGCAGTTCGACCATGCATTCTCCCGTGACGGCTATGCGGGGACGGCGGTTCATCAGGCGAGTCCTCTGTAGGCACGCAGACAGTCCATGAGACGCAGAATTTCGTCTTCCGTGTTGAAGAAGTGCAGGGAGACGCGGATGCTCTTGCGGCTGGGCATGCCGGCGGCGAGATTGCGGGTCTTGATGAGGATGTTTCTCTGCCAGGCGAACTTCACCAGATCGTCGGCGTCGAGACCGGGGAAGGTGAATCCCACGATGCCGGAGGAGACCTGTTCCTCTTCGGGGGAGAGGCGCACGATGTCGGGCAGTCCGGCGAGCTTTTCCATGAGCGAGGCCTGAAGCGCGCGGTTGCGCTTCATGATGTTTTCCACGCCGAGCAGATCGAGATAGACGGCGGCGTTGCCGAGGGCGGCAAAGGGAGGAAGCTGGCGGGAACCGTACTCGAACTTTCTGGCGTCACTTCTGATGTCGTAGGAATAGTCGGTGTAGCTGAAGGCGGTTTCAGAACCCACGCCTATGGCCTGCGGCCGTACGCCGTGCAGAAATTCCTCATCGAGCAGCATGACGGCGGTGCCGTGCAGACCGAGCATCCACTTGTAGCCGGCGGCGATGTAGACGTCGCAGCCGAGGGCCGGGAAGTCCACGGGAATCTGGCCGGCCGACTGTGCACCGTCCCAGATGATGCGTCCGCCGTGCCTGTGCACGATTTCGGAGATTTCCCTGACCGGCTGGCAGAAGCCGGCGATGTGACTCACATGGCTCATGACGGCAAGCCGCGTGTGCTCGTTGCAGGTCTGTTCCATGTTGTCGAGGGCTTCCTGCATGGTTTTGCCCACCTTCACGTAGCGCACGGTGTATCCCAGACGACGGGCGCCTTCGAGCAGCGGAAGCAGCACGGCGGGATTTTCCTGATCCGTGGTGACGACCTCGTCGCCGGGGCCGAGGGCGAAATGGGGCAGAAGCAGATTGAGACCGTCGGCAATGCCGCGGACAAAGGCGGTCTGCGCCACCGGCGTGTGGAAGAACGCCGCGAGACGGCGGCGGGACTCCTCGGTGGCGGCGTGCAGTCTGTCGTAGACGTCGGCACGGCTGGGGCTGTTGTAGAAGACGTCGTTTTCCAGTTCCTGCACGGCATAGTGGACGCAGGCCAGCTTGGGCCCCTGATCCGCCGTGTTCAGAAAGTCGAAACGGGCGATGGCCGGAATGTCGAGATTGAATTTTTCCCTGTCGAACAGCATGAGAACATTCTCCAAAGATCGGAACAACGAAAAAGATGCTGCCGGAGAGGGGGCCGGCAGCATCCGGTTTTTATCTTACGGTGACGGGAGTGATCTTTCCGTCGTCGACGACGAGGCGGCCGTACTGATACACGGCCCGGACGTCGCTGCCGAAGGTGAGATCGTCGAGAGGGTTGCCGCCGAGAAGCGTGATGTCGGCGCGCTTGCCGCGCTCAAGGCTGCCGATTTCCTTTTCCAGACCGCAGCATGCGGCGGCAACGCCGGTGGCGCAGTCGAGAATGGCCTTGTTGGACATGTCGAGATATTCCTTGAGAATGCCGAAGCAGAGGGCATAGTCGCTGAACTCGGTGAGATGGCAGCCGGCGTCCGTGCCGAGTGCGAAGCGCACGCCCTGATCGATGATGCGGGCGGTCACATCCATGCGTTCCTTGCGGAAGACGCGCCAGAATTCCTGCTGCTCCACGGGGAAGTTCGTGACGGGCGTGCGGTAGGAGGCACTGAAGGCCGGGCAGAGAATGATACCCTTTCTGGCCATTTCATCCACGATGGCGGCGTCATAGTCGATGGTGCCGTCCGAGCCGCGGAAGCTGCAGTGTTCCACCGTGGACACGCCGGCCCTGACGGCGATGCGGATGGAATCGGTGCTGTGCACGTGCACGGAGGTCATCTTGCCGCGCATGCGGGCTTCCGAGGCGAAGGCGTCCACTTCGGCCTGGCGGTACTGGAGCACGCCGGAGCCGGAGTTCGGCGTCATGTTGCCGCCGGAGATCATCATCTTCAGAAAGTCGGCGCCGTCCTTGATGGCCTGACGCGCTTCTCTGCGCACGTTCTCTTCGCCTTCCACCTCTCTGTTCAGATACCAGCAGTGACCGCCCGTCACGGTGAAGGGACGGCCGCTGGCGACGATGCTGCTGCCGCGCATGGTGCCGTCACGGATGGCATCACGCAGCTGATAGATGCCTTCGGTGCCGGCGCCGCAGTCGCGCACGGTGGTGACGCCCGCCAGAATGGAGGCCTGGGCGTTGCGCACGAGACGCAGCATCATGAGCGGTTCGCTGTTCATTTCCTGCAGCATGTCGAGATAGGGATCGTTCCGGCAGCTGAAGCTCAGATGGACGTGGGCGTCGATGAAGCCGGGCAGAGCCCAGGCATCGGGACGAAGATCAACGGTGGCGTCGGGATAGGCCGCGTCGGCCTCTTCCCACGAGAGAAGGTCGATGATGCGGTCATCATGAAGAACAATGGCGGCGTGTTCCACAACCTGGCCGTTGCCCGGCTGGGGAATGGCGGCCTTCACTTTAACAATGGTTTTCATGCTGAACCTCGTTTGCGGCATTCAGTTCCTCAAGGACCTGATGCAGTTCTATGCGTTCACGATCGGGACCGAACAGGAACATGATCCTGCTGCGGCCCTGAAAGATGATGCGCGGTGTTTCATCCATAAATTCGTATCCCTGCGCGCGAAGCTTTCCGGCGGCGCTTTCCACGTCGTCGACGCGGTAGGCGACGTGGTTGATGGGAATGTCGTCATAAAGATGTTCGGCGTACTCGATAAGCTCGATCATGAAGCTGCCGTTGTCGATCATGGCCGCTCTGGCCTTCTTGACGGGATTGGTGTCCCTTGCGACCACGCGGAAGCCGAGATTGCGGCAGTAGAATCCGACGCTTTCCTCCAGACTGGAGACCACGATGCCTACATGATGGATTTCGAACATGACGGACCTCAGCGGATTTCCGAAAGATGGACGATGCGGCCTTCCCTGGCGGAAAGACGGCAGGCCAGGGCCACGCGCAGGTTTTCCAGCGCGCTGTCCACCGTGGAGATGGGAGCCGTGCCGGGATTCTCCACGCAGCGGATGAAGTGCAGGCATTCGTCCTTGAGCGCGTAGGATTCCAGACCGCTTTCCTCGGTGAGTCCGCCGGGCCAGCGCAGAAGGCCGGGATAGAACACGCCGTTCGTATTGTAGAGGGAGAGCATCTGGTTCAGGCCGTTGAAGCTGAGATTGCCCTTGTCGCCGATAAGGTCCATGCGGGTATCGTTTTCTTCCATGGGCATGCTGGGAGAAAGCGTCCAGGAGTCCTCCATCACGCCGAGCGCGCCGTTGCGGAAGCGCAGAATGGCGCAGATGTTGTCGTCCTCACCGCTTCTGCGGCGCATGTAGGAGTCGGATTCCGCAAAGACGTGTTCCACTTCGTCTTCCAGGAACCAGCGCAGGATGTCGATGTTGTGGCCGAGAATGTGCACGAACATGCCCACTTCCCACATCCAGGGCGTACGGTCCGAGTTGCGGGAGCCGCGCTTGATGGACAGCCGGAACAGCCTGCCCAGAT
>USNI01000138.1 GCA_900555975.1 uncultured Desulfovibrio sp.
ATGCCGACAATAAGAACTTTTTACCCTTTTGGCAATTAATGAGTCCTGAGCCTAGCTCAGGTCTCGGGACGTGCCAGGAACCGGGGGTCGGAAACCCAGTCGGTGCCGTTCTGCACGTCGATGACATCGGTGTAGGCAACCAGATCGACCTTACCATCCTTGAACGGATTGCCGGGGCGGATGTTAAGGTGGACAAGGGTCTTGCCGTCCTTGGAGAGGACGTAGCACTTGTCGCGTTCGACCATGGAAATGAAGAGCCAATCGGCATTCTTGGAGTCGATGTAGAGCTTCTTGGTGGTAACGTTGCCGGCCTTGTCGGTGATGGAGATATCCACACTGTCCTTGCCGATGTTCTTCACCGTCACGCTGGCGTCACCGACCTTGAAGGTCTCGTTGTTGCCGTAGGAACCGACAACAGGCTTGGTGGCGGACATATAAAGATCGGTGCAGCTGTCGGTGGCAAGTTCGCGGACGTAGACGTTGCCGTCGGCGTCGATCTTGTCGACAATCGCCAGAGAACGGCCGGTCGTAGCAACGTTGTTGCCGTAAACGAAGCGGGACAGATTGTTCGTTTCGTCAGGTACGGTGCTGCCTTCAGGATGAGAAGTGCCCTTGACCAGCGAACCGTCGGCAGCAGCATTGCTGATGCTGGAACCCACGCGAACGGGGAACGAGGTGCCGTAGTAGTTGCCGGTGGTCTTCACGATCTTGAATTCGGCGCTTTTGCCGTCGGCCAGACCATACGTCGTCCATCCGCCGACCGAAGTCAGCTCCCAGCCGCGGGACTTGTCGTTGTTGCTGGTGATGATGTCGCCCTTCTTCATGACCACGTTGCGAACCACGTCGCGCTGATAGCGGTCCACGATGACACGGTAGGTCTTACCGGCCATGGTGATGGGTTCGTTGTCGAAAGGATACCAGTTGCTCGAACGGGCAGTGGTATACAGGCCTTCGGAAGGAATGATGATCTTTCCGTCTTTAATGTAGCTCTGACGAATGACGATACCGTCGTTGATGGTGCGTTCGAGACCGGTCATGGTCTTTTCGTGACGGTTGTTCACGAGACCGATCAGCTTTGCCACCACGGCGGCATTGCCGGCAGGAGACTTCATGGCAGCACTGCCTTCGACAGGTGCCACTCCAGCCAGAGCTACTCCGTTCAGGCTTGCGGCAAGCAGCAGAGCAAGAGACAGCTTGCCGAGGCCCTTGAGAGCACTCATGTTCATAGGAACTCCTTGGATGATTAATTCCGGTCCGTCGAAGATATGCCGGGGACGTTCTGCGCCGTCCGGGCCGCGCTCCGGCAGAATGCAAGATTTCCCAATGAAATCCCGGAATTATAGATACGTGACTTTTGGAATGATGCGAACGAAGGTACTAGCAGTTGCAGTCGAAGCTGGCAACGCCTTCGATCTGGAAGTGTTCGTTGATTTCCTTGATCTTGGTATCGGTGATACCTTCCACTTCCTTCAGTTCTTCGTAGCTGGCGAAGTCGCCCACGTTTTCACGGTATTCCACGATCTTTCTGGCGAGATCGGCACCGATGTTGGGATCGGCGGCGAGTTCGTCTTCCGTGGCGCTGTTCAGGTTGGCCTTGTCGGCAGCAAAGGCGGTACCGGTCAGGCAGAGGGAGGCAACAGCGAAGCAGATAAGAATACGCTTGATATCCATGACACATTCTCCTGAAAAATAGAGGTCGAAAACTAGTCAGGGACTAATACCCGAATGTTATTCTTATGTCAAGCCTGAACCATAAAAATTTTCTCACCGCGCACGGAACCGAGCACCATTTTTATACCTTATTTTTATGATATTGTTAAGTACTTTTGCCATCTCTTCTTGGAAAAAAGTTATTTTCCCCATGGAATCGACGTTTCCAGTCCTCGGAAGGTCACGTCTTCCGGACGAATCAGAATCCAGACAGAACTGTTCTGTAGTAATTTCAACATATTTACACGTCGTTGTGAAATGATTGCACAAAAGCACTGCTGAGGATCATCCTTCAGGGCCAGCATGACCCTTGCCTCCCCTCCCCTCTCCACGATATCCTGAACAACGGCAGACAGACAGTTCTTCTCCGGACACGGTTGTGCAATCACCTGAATCTGCAAAGAATGCACGACTGCGACGACATTCTTTCTTGCCGCAAGTTCAAATCGCATGAAGCTGCGGGTCGAGCAGCGCACGGCAAAGTTCGTGCCGCCTTCCGTGGTGATTTCCAGATCGCTGGAAAATTCTCCCTTCCGCAGAACCCTGAGTTCTCCGCACACCATGTTGTGCCGCCCTGTCTGATGAACGTATTCCCACTGCCGGCATGCATGTTCCAGCTGTTCCTTTTCTCCGGGACCGGCTTCGCCCTCCCTCCGGCCGAGAAAGAATCCGGCAGCGGTCAGGGAAACGCCCTGCCGAAGCAGTTCCTGTTCCCGGAATTTGCGAAGACTGGACGGACTGACGCCTTCAAGTCCCGCCTCACCGGCACGCACGGCAAACACGCGGCGCACATAGGCGGGGTCAAGACGGCACAGACGGCCCCGCTCTCTCACGTTGAAGGGAGCCTCGCACAGTTCCAGGATTCTTTTCAGCGCAGGCCGGGGCAGGGGAAGAATCCTGGACCACCGTCCCCTCACGTGCAGCAGACTTCTTTCCCTGTCGATGTCTGAGATGTCGTCGAAAAGAAGGACTTCACCAAGACGAAGTCCGCCGAATCGCATGAGCAGGCATGCCAGAAGCACGCGTGAACGCGAGCACCGGCGGACAGGAGTATCCGCCGCCTCGTACCAGTGGTAGAAGGATTGCAGAAAGCTCCTCATGCTTCTTTCATCCAGAACGGTATTCATGCTCATTTTTCAGAGAGCTCCCTCTCATTGTCTCCGCGGGGAACCTATCAGAAGCGATCCCGATTTTCCAGAAAAAAGGACGTTCTTGGCCCGGCGGCAGAATCTGGTATTCTTTCCATGCTTTGAAGGACCAAAAAAAACACGCCGGGTTCATGCCTGCATGACTGTCCGGACTTGCCGTAACGCAGCATCCTTATTATAGATCGACCAATGGACGCAGCGCGTGGATGCGTCCATGCCAGGCTTCCGTCCTCGTCCGGCGGCGGAAGCGTCCTTTCCCGTCAACCGCAACACGATGAGCGCTTCATGAATATAGGAAATCATACGTTTCAGGAATTCAAGGCCATGGCCGAACGCTTCCACGGATATGCCGCGCCGGGACTGCTTCTCGGCGGCTACATGGTGGCGCTGGCCCAGAGACATCTGCCGGAGGGCACGCTGTTCGAGGCCATTTCCGAAACGCGAAAGTGCCTGCCCGACGCCGTGCAGCTTCTGTCGCTGTGCAGCATGGGCAACAACTGGGTGAAGGTGCGTGACCTCGGCCGCTATGCCGTGACGCTGTACGACAAATATACGGGCAAGGGCGTCCGCGTCAGCATCGACGTCGAAAAGCTGAAGGCATGGCCGGAATATCATGACTGGCTCATGAAGAAGAAGCCGAAGCGGGAACAGGACGAGGAAGAGCTGCTGCGTGAAATCGAGGCTGCCGGTGACGGCATCTGCCGTCTTGAGCACGTATCCGTTCACAGCGAGCTTCTGGGACATGCCCACAGCGGTGCGGTTGCCGTATGCCCCGTCTGCGGTGAAGGGTATCCTGCAAAGGACGGTCCCATCTGCCGTGCCTGTCAGGGAGAATGCTACTACGCCGTTCAGGCCGGATCCGCCGCTCCGACGGCGGGCCCCGCGACGCCCGGCATACGCATCGTGTC
>USNI01000139.1 GCA_900555975.1 uncultured Desulfovibrio sp.
TCTATGACTTCGGCATCAAGTGGAACATCCTCCGCCTGCTCTGCCGGCAGGACATGGAACTTCTCGTGGTTCCTCCGTCCTTCACCTGTGAACAGGTCAAGGCCGTGAACCCCGACGGCGTGTTCCTTTCCAACGGCCCCGGCGACCCCGCCACGCTCAAGCCGGAAATTGCGGAAATCGCCAAGATGGCGGACATCTTCCCCATCGGCGCCATCTGCCTCGGTCATCAGCTTCTCGGCCACGCCCTCGGCGGCACCACCACCAAGCTGAAGTTCGGCCATCACGGCGTGAACCACCCGGTCAAGAACCTGCTCACCGGCCGCATCGAGATTTCCTCCCAGAACCACGGCTTCTGCGTCATCCCGCCCGAAGGCGTGGAAAAGGTGTACGTGAACCTCAATGACGGCACGCTGGAAGGCTTCCGTCATCCCACGAAGCCCATCATGACCGTGCAGCATCATCCCGAAGCCGCCGCCGGTCCCACCGACAGCCGCACCTTCTTCACCGACTTCAAGGCCATGGTGATGAAGGCGAAGGCAGAAAAGTAGCATAAAAAACATTCCGGAATAACTGCCCCTTTCCGGAATGGAACCTTTTGCCCGGGGGAGGGACGAAAGCGGAACGCCTTTCGTCCCTCCCCCTTTGCGTTGATGAGTCATGCCGGGGACGTCCCCGTGTGTTTCCCTGCGTTTGAAACATGGCATCATCGCCACGTCGTTGAAAATGCCGTTCCAGGCATTCCGGCTCAGCGTCGCCGGATCGCGCCGGAAGCCTCTTGTCTTTCCTCTTCCTTTATCCGCCTCCGCAAAAGGTGACGCATGAAGCTGGCCGATAAAAAATTCCTGATGCTGGAAGTGCTGATGCTGATCGGCTCGGCCGTCAGTTCGGGCATCCTGACCTCCTCCCTCCAGCTCTTCACCGTTTTTTTCTTTCCCTGCCTCATCGGAACCATCATGGCATGGAAACTCCAGCAGGACCATGTCTGGTGGAAACTGGCAGGAAAACTGCTGTTCTTTGCCTCCGTCATCCTCATCATCGAGCTGTTCGGGCTGGTCCGGATCTGGCATGACCTTGATGATGGCGCCTACCTGACCGGCAACGAGATGGCCGGCATCATCCTGCTGCTATGGGCGGTGCATGCACCGGTTCTCATCGGCTGTGTCTCCTTTGCCGTCTTCCGCCTCCGGCCGAAAAAAATATGAGACCGCCTCTCCCGCCCGGCTTCGGAACAGGATGCGTTGGCTTTTATGATAAAAAGCCTTATCCTCCCGGACAGGAACAGGATCCGTTCCCACAGGAAAGAGACGACTCCTGTGCCCGATCATTCAGCATCACGGAGCCATTGCTCCTTTGACGCGCCGAACGGCGCAGCATACGAGGACATCATGAACAGGGAAACTTTTGAGGCCCGCAGAGAAAAACTGCGCCGCCTCATGCACGAGGAAGGACTCGACGCCATCATCGTCTCTCAGCCCGCCAACCGCTTCTATCTTTCCGGCTTCGAGCTGCACGACTGCCAGTGCAATGAAAGTTCGGGATGCCTCATCGTCATGAAGGACGGCAGGGACTGGCTGTGCACCGATTCCCGCTACGAAGAAGCCGCGGCTCAGCTCTGGGACAGGGAACGCGTGTTCATCTACCGCGGCGCTTCCTCCGAGGCGCTCAACGGACTGCTCAAAACACTGTGCGGCACCGGGGTCGTCGGCATGGAGGCCGAGCATCTGGCATGGAGCTATGTGCAGCGTCTGGAACCAGGACTTTCTCTCAAGGCTGCCGACGGCCTTGTGGAAAAGCTGCGCGAAGTCAAGGACGAAGAGGAAATACGTCTCATCGCCGAATCCGTGGCTCTCAATCACAAGATGCTCGAATGGCTGCCTTCCGTACTGGTTCCCGGCCAGGACGAAGGATCCGTGGCATGGGCCATTGAAAAATACTACCGCGAACACGGTGCGTCGGAACTGAGCTTTCCCTCGATCGTGGCCATGAACGCCAACGCGGCGCTTCCGCACTACGCCCCGGAAACGCCCTCCGCATTCACGGAAGACTGCATGGTGCTCGTGGACGAAGGCTGCCGCCTGAACCGCTACTGCTCCGATCAGACCCGCACATACTGGATAGGAGAAAAGCCCTCCCCCCGATTCACGGAAATGCTGAACCGGGTTCAGGAGGCGCAGCGCCGCGCCATCGCCGCCCTGCGTCCCGGGGTCACGGGCAGAGACGTGCATCAGATCGCCGTGGACTATTTCTCATCCTGCGGCATGGCCGACTATTTCACCCATTCTCTGGGGCACGGCGTGGGACTCGAAACCCATGAGGGTCCGCGTCTGAGTCCGACAAGCACGAAGCCTCTCCAGCCCGGCATGATCGTCACCATCGAACCCGGACTCTACTTCCCCGGATGGGGCGGCGCCCGCTGGGAATACATGGCCGTCATCACCGAAGACGGATGCCGGGTGTTCTGACCCGCTGATGCCTCAGCCGGAAGGCCCACGGCTCTGGACGGATGCGGGAACATGATTATGTTCAAGAAGGGAACATCCATGTTTCCCGCTGGAAATCAGCATCCAAACCACTCTTCAGGAGACTCGCATGATTCACCCCGAAAAGCGGCATTTCATCATCGTAGCCAAGACGCTCGGCATTCAGGTTCTGCTGTTTGTCGGCATACTGTTCGTCGTGTGGGGGTCCCAGAAACTCTATACGCTGGTTGATCCCGTCACCTTCCCCGTCTATCAGGCGGAAACGAAGGAAAACATGACGGAACCGGAAAAGGGAGCCGCCCTGCTTTCCGCCCTCACGAACCGCATGAACGCTGAGCTCGATTCCACCTTCGGCTGGACGGCCAACGACATCCTGTTCAACCGCTGGATCATGGACAACCGTGCCTATCGTCAGTTCGGCACCTATGTGGCCACGAAGATGCTCTTCGATCACTATTCCACGGTGATCGCAAAGCTCGGCAACAACGACCGGGAAAACGACCTGCTCTACAACGCCCGTCTCAACTACTTCGCCATCAGTCCCCAGCGCTGGGGCATGCTGTTCATTCCTTCCGCGGAAGGCTCCTTCAAGAAGGCCCTTTCCATGACCGAGCAGTACAAGAAGGACCTCATAGACGGCAAGGCCGTCTACAACTGCCGTACCGACGACATCTATTCGGCCTTCAACCTCATTCTCGGCGAAACCGTGTTCGGCTACGCTCTCGGCCTTCTCAACGACAGCCAGGATCTGCCCTTCTACACGCTGGACAACCGCATCTACGAGGCTCAGGGCGTCATCCTCGTGGTACGGGACTATCTCAAGGCACTGTACGAGCTGTATCCGGAAATCGGCAACAAGAACAACGAGCAGAACATGGCCGAGGCCATGCGCTACATGGATCTCATCTGCAACTATGATCCCATGTACATCACCTCGTCCTTCAACTCCGGAGAACTCATCATCTCCTACCTGCTCTTTGCCCGCAACCGCCTCACCGACATCCGGGACAGTCTGAGAATCTGACGAACACCATCATCTGAACGAAGGGGGAAGAAAGAGAATTTCTTCCCCCTTCCGTTCCCGTACCGACCATGAACGACTTCTCCCCCACCATCACCGGGGAAACGCTGACGGCTTACCGCAGACTGTTTCACCGCCATGCCGAAACCGGCATGGCTGAATTCTGGACAACGGCCCGCATCGCCGAGGAACTGGAATCCTTCGGCCTTTCGCCCGTGATCGGCGAACGCGTCTCTTCACCGGAAGCCCGCATGGG
>USNI01000140.1 GCA_900555975.1 uncultured Desulfovibrio sp.
TTCGGCCGGAGCCGAGGAACGTGCCGCAAAGGCCTGCCAGCGGGAGGAGGCGTCGCTCTCCGGCGTCAGAGGGATGCCCTTCGGGCCGCAGCCCGTCAGGGGAAGGAACATGGCAAGACCGATCAGAACAAGAGAAAAAGAACGCATATTCATAATGTTTCCAGCTTCTGGCGCACTCTGGCGGCATCTTCGGGGTAACCGAGCTGTTCAAACATGTCCAGTGCGGACTGCCATCCCCGGCGGGCGGAACCGGCATCGCCGCGCGCGGCCGCAATGTCGCCGTAGTGTTCGAGCATGGCGGGATCCCGCGGTCCTCTCTCGCCGGATATGTTCAGTGCCTTCTGTATCTGTTCCCAGGCCTCGTCCAGCTCTCCGCGGCGGAAATGCACCCATGCCAGGGAATCCAGAATGAAGTCGGCATCGGGTTCCAGTTCCACGGCACGCTGTATGAGTTTGTAGGCCCTGTCCAGATCCCTGTTGCCGTCAGCCAGATTGTAGCCCACATAGTTGAGCGCCATGGCATTGTCGGGATAGCGGGCTATGAACTTTTCCATGAGCTTCATGGCCTGCGCCCTGTCACCGCGGAGTTCGTACAGATAGGCCTGCTGGAAGGCTGCGCCCTCGTTGTCGGGCTGAATGCGCAGCGCCTCGTTCACCGAACGTTCCGCAGCGGGAAAGTCCTTCAGCTGAACGTACAGCTCCGAGGCCAGAAGCAGCGGTTCCGCTTCGGCGGGATGCAGCGTGCGCAGAGCCTCCAGCGCCGAGAGAGCCTCAGAAAACTTTTTCTGCTCATAGAGAATGCGCACCTTCATGCGCAGGGCTTTGTCGTATTCGAGACTCTGCGGACCGACCTTGTCGAGACATGCGAGGGCACGATCCATGTCGATGCCGCTCTCATAGAGCAGCGCGGCATGATAGAAATACAGCCCGTCCGGCATGCCCTTCTGCTTCTCCAGCCGGATCAGAAGCTGTTCCGCCTGGTCGATCCTGTTTTCGTCCACGAGCATGGCCACGGCGGCCACGGAAAAATGCAGGGGATCCTGCGTTTCGGTCACGGTGCTCACGACCTCGTCCATCCGGTTGCCCTGCAGCAGCAGGCGGAGGAGAAAAAGACGGGCGCTGCGGTTTTCCGCATCATTGGCCAGCAGTCTGCGATAGATGCGCTCCGCTTCCTTCGTATTGCCCAGCTCTTCCTTGGTGAGCGCAAGAAGCTGCCATGCCTCGGCGTATTCGGGATCCTCCCGGACGGCGGCTTCCAGCTGTCGTTCCGCCTCGGAAAAACGTCCGGACACGCTGAGCGCCTGCGCATAGGCAAAGCGTATGGGGGGCGTCAGCTGCTTTTCGGGAATGTGCCGGAACACCTTCATGGCCTCTTCGGTCTGAGCGCTGCGCAGAAGGGCAAGAGCAAGCTCCGCCTGCGCCTTGCCGTCGGAAGGATGCCGTCCGGCAAAGCTGCGCAGAAGGGCAATGGCATCGTCTCTCTGATTGTTCTGGATGAGAAGATCGGCCTGCAGCGACGCCAGTGCCAGATCGTCCGGCATCTGCTTTGCGGCCCTGCGTATCAGCGTCATGGCGTCCTCTTCGTGATCATGGGCGAGCAGCCAGATGGATGCGTCGATGATGGGAGCGGAGGACGGCAGACTGTAGGCGCCGGTCCCGAATCGCAGAAGACGGTCGGCGGCGTCGATCACGCCTTCCCGGTCGTTGCCGGCAAGGGCGCTGTCGAGCTTGAGCTGTGCGAAAATAAGCTCCGCACGTCTGGAGGGCGTCTGTGCGGAATTCAGGGAAAGATTCAGAAAGTCCTCCTGTCCCGCGGAGAGTCCGAGTCCCTGTCCCGTGGCCGTGCATCCTACAGGCAGCAGCATGAGGGCAAGCGTGGAGGTCAGCATCAGACGTCTGGTCTGAGAAAGGGGGAACAGGTGCCGTCTTGCCCGGAGAAGGGACGGAATATGGCTGAACATGGTGTTCCTGTGGGCGGAAGAACTATGGCTGAATCCAGTCTTCCGAGAAGTCTTTGATCTCGCGCCCGAGATGTTCTTTCAGTTTTTCCAGCAGGCGCGCTTCCAGCTGGCGTATGCGTTCACGGGTGACATGGTAGCGCTCCCCGATTTCCCGGAGCGTGGCCGGTTCGTCGGTGAGAAGCCTGTGCTCAAGAATATAGACTTCCTTTTCCGAAAGGGAAGGGATGAGTTCATGAATGCTCTTGCGCACCAGACGCGACACTTCCGAATCGGCAATTCCTTCCTCCACGCCCGGGCCGAGCGCAGGCAGAAAGTCCATGCGCGACGCGCTTCCGTTCTCGTCGCTGACCGGAAGATCCAGAGACACGTCTCCGGCATCCAGCCGCTGCTGCATCTCCACGACCTGATCCTGCGTGACGCCGAGCTTTTCCGACAGCATGGCGGCATCGGGATCGAAGCCCTGGAGAATGAGCTTCTGGCGTTCCCGGTTCAGGTTGTAGAAGAGCTTGCGCTGAGCCTGCGTCGTGCCTATCTTCACCATGCGCCAGTTGTCCATAATGAACTTGAGAATGTAGGCCTTGATCCAGAACGAGGCATAGTAGGAGAACTTGATGCCCTTGTCCGGATCAAACTTGTTCACGGCACGCATCAGACCAACGTTGCCTTCCTGAATGAGATCCAGTACGTTCTGCATCCATCGGCGCTGAAAGTCCATGGCGATGCGCACCACAAGGCGCAGATGGGAGGAAATGATGCGGAAGGCGGCTTCGCTGTCGCCGTGATCGCGGACGCGCCGGGCCAGCTCTGTTTCCTCCTCCGGTTCCAGAAGCGGAAACTTGCTCACTTCGCGCAGATAGCTCTGGAGATTGTCCCGCACGGGCACGCTCGGCAGTCTGTCTTCGGCAAGGGCCGGAAGATTGCTGTCGAGATCGATGACGCGGTGCTTGTCGTCGAAGTCGGAAAAGTCGTCGTCCAGAGCATCGTCGTCGGGCAGAAGTTCACCTTCCTGCGCCTGCTCCAGCTCCGCTTCCATGACTTCGGGCGTATCCTCGTCGGCGGACGGCTCGTCCTGCGTCTGTTCGGAAGAGGGGGATTCGTCGTTGTCCTTTGCGGCGGCATCGTCTGCCGCGCTCGTGCGGGACGGACGTTTTCTCACTTTTTTTTCGGATTCATCCGGCGCATCTCTCAAGGAGGCGTCCTCTGCGGCGTCCTTTGCCGGGGCCGGCGTGGAGGGAATATCGATGATATCGATATCCTCCTGAGATATTTTGCTCTTTTTGGATCGCGCACGCGTGCGTACTTTCTTCTCCCGTACGGGGGTAAGCAGTTCTGCCTCATGCGCATCGGAAATTCTGGTCATGGATTCATCCTTATTTCGGCAGGACTTCCGGGGTGGAAGCTTGCTTGCCGAAAGATATCCTATAGTTTAAGGTTGGCGTTTTCAACGATTTTCAGTACACCTGAACGGGTTCGCGGAAGAAAAGACTTCGTGAACCCGAGTTTTGAGGAAAGGAAGGAGTAGTGTGTTATGAGAAAAAGATCGACGGAATTATTGCGCCGCATGGTTTCCGGCGTGCTGTCGTTCATGCTTGCTGTCGTTCTGATCTGTCCTGCCTCCGCAGCCTTCGGGCAGGAGGCGGACACTAGCATCAGAGCCGTGCATACCTATGAGCTGCTGGACAAGCTCGCCGCCAATCACGGGAAGGTCATTCTGGTCAACTTCTTTGCGGCCTTCTGCGGTCCCTGCCGCAGGGAGATTCCCGAACTCATCAAGATGCGCAAGGAAATTT
>USNI01000141.1 GCA_900555975.1 uncultured Desulfovibrio sp.
CCAACTGAGCTAAGCTGGCGCTTCGGACATCCTTTTTATGGATTTTCGTGGGGGATGTCAACACCGGGAAAGGGATTTCCCGGAGGCAGGCTCCATTTCTCTACTGAGCGAGGGGAATGCTGAACAGAAACATGCCGCCCGGGCCTTTTTCTGCCCGGATCATGCCGCCGTGCCGTTCCACGATGTGCTTGCATATGGCAAGACCGAGACCCGTGGAGGAAGGTGAGACCCTTTCCTTTTCCACGCGGTAGAATCGTTCGAAGATGCGTTCGCAGTCTTCTTCGGGAATGCCCGGCCCCTGATCCGCCACGGTGAAGACCGCCATGGATTCAAAGGGAGAAGGTTCACCCGTGATGGTGATCGCGCTGCCTCTGGGAGCATAGCGGCAGGCGTTTTCCAGGAGGTTGCGGAAGACCTGCGTGATGTAGTGGGCATCGGCCCGGATGTTCATGGTTCTGTCGATGTGGATGTCGACCGTCAGGTCTTTTGCCTCCAGATGCGGGGTACAGGCGTCGAGAGCGTCTTCCAGGACGAAGGCGGCGCGGACACAGGTAAGCTGAAGGGGAACGGTACCGCTTTCCAGTTTGGAGAGCCGCAGCATGTCCTCCACCAGAAGGGCCATGTGCCGGGCGTTGCGCAGAATGATGCCGGTAAATTTCTGACGGTCTTCGGTGTGGTGCGGAGGCAGATCGAGAATGGTTTCGGCAAAGCCGATGATGGTGGTGAGGGGGGTGCGCAGCTCATGCGCCACCTCTCCCATGAATTCCCGTCGTCTTCTGCTCATGCGGACGAGATCGCTGATGTTGTGGAATACGACCACGGCATGGGGAGCCGCCTCATTGGCGAACAGATGATCCTGATCCTTGAGCGGCGTGATGCGGACGCTGAGCACGAGATCTTTTTCCAGAGTGATGCGGAAGGCCGGGGAAGAATGATGCTCGGGAAGAAAGTCGTGCAGAAAGGCGTCGAGCATTTCCCGGAAGGTTGAGCCGGGCACGACGGCGGATGCCGGCATGCCTACGGCACTGGTGGTGAAAAGTTTGCAGAAGGAAGGATTGGCCTTGAGAACCACACCCTGCTTATTAAGAATAAGGACGCCTTCGTCGAGACTGTCGAGAATGCTGTCGAGCGGAATGGGATGGTCAGGACAGAATGCCGCCGGAGCCACTGCGGGCTGAGGTGCCGTGAGATCGGTGAAGCAGGACTCTCTGTTCGGTATGATGGAGGGCGCCTTCATGATGCTACCCCTTGCAGCGATAACCGATGCCGCGCACGGTTTCGATGATGTCGGCGGCTTCCCCGAGACGGGCGCGCAGACGTTTGATGTGGGTGTCCACGGTACGATCGTAGCCGTCGAACTGATAATCCCATACGGAGCCGAGGAGTTCTTCGCGGGAGCGTACGCAGCCGGGGTTCTGCATGAGATCCTGCAGAAGGCAGAACTGTATGGCCGTAAGTTCCACGGGCTTGTCGTCGACGGTCACCTTGTGCGCCTGGGGATCGAGACATACGCCGTGACAGCGCAGAACGGGATCGTCGTCCTTCCTGGCTGCGCGCCGGCGCAGCATGGCCTTGATGCGGAGCATAAGCTCACGGGTGTTGAAGGGCTTGACCACATAGTCGTCCGCGCCGAGTTCGAAGCCGACGATGCGGTCCACGTCGTCACCGCGGGCGGTGAGCATGATGATCGGAATATTCTCCGTGCTTCTGTCCTTGCCGAGTTCCCGGCAGACGGCGAGGCCGTCCATGCGCGGCAGCATGACGTCGAGAAGAATGAGGGCCGGTCTGCTGCTTCTGGCCAGTTCGAGAGCCGTCATGCCGTCGGCGGCTTCCAGCGTGGCATAGCCTTCGCGTTTGAGGTTGAAGACCAGCAGATCTCGTATATCCTGTTCGTCGTCCACGACGAGAATGAGGCTTTCGCTCATGATTTCCTCAAAGTCACACAGTCAGATGAAAATACCGGGCCTTCTACTGGCGTGAGAATGACATATTTTTATAAAAAAGAGAAGACTGTCACACAATTGACACATAACTGCCCTCAGTTGGACACTGATGTTCATTACGTTATTTTCTCATGAGGGAACAGCCAAACCTCAGAGAACAGAATGAGCCTGCATGCTTCTTGTGGCAACGGAGCATGCGGCGTTGCCGGCTCCACACCCGCAGGATGCCGGATGGAATCGATCCGGGATCTTCCTTTCCGTCCCGGGTCGGTTTTGTTTTTAAGTCCTTTTAAGCCCGGACTCTGACGGAGAGTCCGTCACCGGCTCTGACGCCGTTCCTTAATATTGCCATATCGCCGAAAAGGGGAAGATGCTCCGATGAAGGCCGGTTCCAGAGAAGACTCGGAACGGACGGCGGTCGGCAAGCGGCGTCCGGATGAAACTGCGTAAATCCTGCCCTGACGGACGCCCGGAAGAAAGGCTGTCACGCAACTGCCATGATTCTGCCGTTCTGCGGACACGGGGTTCCTGTACGTTTCTTTTGTAAGGCCGCCGCGCAAGGTTTCTCCGGGAGTCGGAGAGACAGAAGGTCGCCTCATGGCCGTCAAAAAAAGGATTCCCTCATGATCAGGATAGGTATCAACGGTTTTGGGCGCATCGGCAGATATCTGCTTCGTGTCATGCACCTGTTCCCGCAGTGCGAAGTGGTCGTCATCAACGGTCATCGCGCCAGCAATGAGGAAATGGCGTATCTGCTCAAGTACGATTCCGTGCACGGACGTTTCCCGGGCCGGGTGGAGGCCACGGAAAACGGTCTGATGCTTGACGGCCGGGAAATCGTCATCACGCGCTGCGACAAGGGCGAATGGAAGTGGGGAGACTACGGCGTGGACATTGTCGTGGACACCTCCGGAACCCTGAGAAAGCGTGACCTTCTGGCGCTGCACATGGACTGCGGTGCAAAGAAGGTCATTATTTCTGCGCCCTGCAATGATGCCGATGCCACCATAGTGATGGGCGTGAACCAGGATATCTATGATCCTGCAAGACACGACGTCATTTCCGCGGCCTCCTGCACCACCAACTGTCTTGCACCTGCCGTCAAGGTTCTGCATAACGAGTTCGGCATTCTTCACGGTCTCATGACCACCATTCATTCCTATACCATGAGTCAGCGCCTGCTGGACGGCACGCAGAAGGATCTTCGTCGCGGTCGTGCCGCAGGACTCTCCATCATTCCCACCACCACGGGCGCCGCGGCTGCCGTGGGACTGGTCATTCCCGAACTCAAGGGACTGCTCAACGGCGGTGCCCTGCGTGTGCCCACTCCCGACGTGTCGCTGGTGGACTTCACCTGCGAACTCAAGACGGAAGTCACGGCGCAGGAGGTCAATGCCGCGCTCAAGTACGCTTCCGAGACCTGGCTTTACGAGGCGCTCGGCTACTGTGACGAACCGCTGGTATCCATAGACTATGTGGGCGATACCCACGGCGGTACCATAGATGCCTCCTTCACCACGGTCATGAACAAGACCATGCTCAAGGTCGTGGTCTGGTACGACAATGAATCCGGCTTTACGCATCAGCTCGGCCGCCTGATCCGTCTTGTGGCTTCCCATCTGGAAGCGTAGGACGCGGCGCCGGCAACATCTGAATGAAATGCAGGGGCTTTTCCCCGAAACATGACCGAGAGGCCTTTATGAGCATGGATACCAAGAACGAAACAGGTTCCCGTTTTATCATGACCGGCGCGGACATCGTCCGCATGGGCGAATCCGCGGAAATGCTGGTGGGCGG
>USNI01000142.1 GCA_900555975.1 uncultured Desulfovibrio sp.
GCCTCGCGGACACGACCGCGAGTCAGCCATCCGTCCCACAAAGGCTGCGTGACGAGCAGCGAGGCCGAAGAATAGGGAGCGGCCTCATTATATCCGTAGGAACGGGTCGTGCTGTCCGAAAGTTTGCCAAACCCGCCACGAGCCGTCAGATCCACTCTCGGGCCGTAGCCGGCCTTGGCTCTGTCGACCTCGTAGCCGGCGGCGGCACGATTTTCCTGTATGGCCTTGAGCGAATTATTATTTCTCAGCATGGACTCGATGGATTCCTTCAAAGGAATCGCTCCGCTCTGTTCCGCCGCATGAGCCGTGGGCAGACAGAGCAGAGCGCCAAGGCAGCCTGAAACGAACAAAAGAGGGAAATTTTTTCTCATGCGTACCTCCAAAATGAAAAAAGATTCCTGTATGCATCTCATGTAGAAGACTCTGTGTCTTTCCGAAAAAAAAGACTTGTAAAAGGTTACATTTATGCATCAGAACATAGTCATGCAACCATCCGTACATACACCAATAAAATGTCATTTTTTAATTTTTTTTATAATAAATCTTATTTATCATATGTCAAGAACAATATTTTCTTACCATTGCTCACAACTGCAACTAATCAATTTCATTTTCCATATAATCTCACAGTTTATTATCCATGCAATGATAATCTGAACTGAAGTATTTTCATGGTATACCATATTTATTACCAAATAAGATCATATCACGTCTTACTTTTCTCTGAGTGCATTCTGTTTGGCCTTGAGAATAGGCTTGAGAATATAATCAAGCACCGTCTTCTTTCCCGTCATGATATCGACCGTCGTCATCATGCCGGGCATGATGGGCAACTCTTCCCCGCGGTAGAGAATGGAGGTTTTTGTCGTACGGACCTTCACCTGATAATAGAAATCGCCCCGTCTGTCTTCTATGGTATCGGCGCTTATCTGCTCCAGAACCCCATCGAGTCCGCCGTAAATGGAAAAATCATAGGCGGAAACCTTGACCATGGCCTTCTGACCGGGATGCAGAAACGCCACATCCGCAGGACGTACTTTGGCTTCGACCAGCAGCGTATCGTCAAGGGGTACGATTTCCATGATAGGTTCGCCCGGCTTGACCACACCGCCGAGAGTGTTGATATAAATCTGCTTCACCGTACCGCGCACGGGAGAACGCAGTTCCGTTCTCGTCACCCTGTCGCTTCCTGCAGAAAGACTTTCACGCAGCGAAGCCAGCTCCAGACTGCGCTTGTTGATTTCCTCCATGAGTGCGGAATCCAGTTCGGCCCTGCGCAGGGCTATGCGATGTTCCGCCTCGCTGGCAGCAGCTTCGGCTCTCGGAATGGAGACTTCCAGCGTACTGATCTCTCCCTGAGTCTGCACGGAGCGTTCCTGAAGTTCCAGATACTGAGCACGGGAATAACTGCGCTTTTCCAGAAGCGACGCCGCCATGTTCAACTGCTGCTGTATGAGGGAAAGGCTCCTGGTGAGCTGATTCTTGCGGGCAAGCTGCTCCTTGACTTCCTGCCGGCGCTGCTCGAACTGAGCTTTGAGCACTTCAAGCTCGGAGCTGCGCTGGCGCTCCTGCACGGTAAACGTTTCCTGCTGCACTTCCGTGAGATTGCGTCCCTGCTCAAGCTGATCTTCGGTAAGTTTGTAGCCGATTCCCCGTTCCAGCCATGCGCGGATATCTTCCGGCCACGTGAGCTTCTTACCGGAAACGGAAGCCCTCAGGCGTCGGATGGCAATGAGGTTCTCCATGGCCTTGTACAGCATGTCGCGCAGATTGCTCTCCGCCATTTCATTGTTGATCCGGGCAAGCACGTCGTTCTTTTCCACGATCTGTCCCTCATGGACCTCCACGCTGCTCAGGATGCCGCCTTCCAGATTCTGAATGATCTGTGTGCGTGACGAAGGAACAACCTGTCCCTCGGCATGGGTCACTTCATCCAGAGTGGCAAATCCGGCCCACACGATGAACACGACAAAAAAGAGGAACACTGCAAAAGACAGCCAGCGGGAGCCTCTCGAAGGTCGACGGGCCAGAGAGGCTTCCACCTCGGAGGCATAGGGCAGATCTTCGGGCAACAGTCTGCTTGAAAGCTCCGCAGGTTCAAAAAGACTCCGGGCCGCCCGTGGAGAAGTACCGGTTGCTTCTGCAGACTGCGCAGAAGCATCGCCGAAATCCTTCGAGATTCCCGGGACGGGTCTGCCGTCGGCATCGTGTTTTTCATCCGTATCCATAAAAACAGTTCCTGTTATCAATCAACTAGCATGACCGGCACGTCTGCGCCGTCTTTGCTTCACGATGCTGCGCTTTTTCTCCGCCTCTTTCAGAGCCGGCAGACTGTGTCTTCTTCACAGCTTCTGGAGTCCTTTTCCCGCTCTGCCGTTCCTGATCTCTGGGGCCATCCATAATGATCTTACCGCCGTCCATGACGATAAGTCTGTCTACAATGCGCAGCATGCTGAGTCTGTGCGTTATGAGAATCAGAGTCTTGTCTCTGGTCACAGGTCCGAGTCGCTGCTGCACGATGCGTTCAGAATCCACATCCATGTTGCTGGTAGGCTCGTCAAGAATGAGTACATCGGGATCCCGCACCAGGGCGCGGGCCAGCCCCACGGCCTGCCGCTGCCCACCGGAGAGATTGCGTCCCTGCTCTCCCACCTGCGCTCCGTAACCGGATGGATGCTTTCTCACAAAATCAGCCACACCGGCAATGGCGGACGCCCGGACGATAAGATGATCGTTGATGGTGGGGTCCCCGAGTGCAATATTATCCCGAACGGTGCCATAGAAAAGAACCACTTCCTGAGGCAGAAATCCCACCCGGCTGCGAAGATCGGCCGTGGCGAGCTGACTGATGTCCACGCCTCCGAAGGAAACGGATCCCTCTGAAGGAGAATACAGGCCGATGAGAAGCTTGCCCAACGTGCTTTTTCCGGACCCCATTTTGCCTATGATGCCGATTTTTTCTCCCGGACGGATGCGCAGCGACACATGATCGATCGCCGGCACACGGGCTCCCGGATAGGAAAAGCTTACATTGTCCATGACGAATTCACTGGAAAGTTCGCCGAAATCCATGCATGCGGCCTGGTCCTGATTTTCGGAAGGCAGCGCCATGAGGGCATCCAGAGCCTTGAGGGATACACGCGAATTCTGAAGTCGCGTAAGCAGAGATGCCAGCTGAAGAAGAGGCGCCATAATGCGACCCACGAGAATATTGCAGCCTATGAGGCCGCCCATGCTCATTTCCCCGGCGCCTATACGGTATACCCCCCAAATGACCATGCCCACGGTAACGAGCTGGGTAGTGAAGGTGGCAAAGGTTACCGCTCTGGTACTGTATTTGCGCGCTTCATTGGAAGACTGGGCGGAAATGCCGGCCACGGCCTCCCACAGACGCTGCATGCGGCTTTCGGCCATGCAGCTTTTCACCGTTTCAAGTCCGTTCACCATTTCCACCAGAAGCGCATTTTTCTGCATGCTGTGGCGATAACTTTTTTCGGCGCTTCTGCGGGCGGCCATCTGCAGATAGATGCCTGCGCCGAGAAGCACGGGCATGGCAACCAGCGGCAGCAGCACAAGGGGACCGCCGATGAAGGCCAGCAGAATACCTACGGGCAGCTCGTAGGGGGCGAACAGCACCCGGGCCAGAAGGTCGCAGCCCACGACGAAGGCCGCGCCGGCCAAGGCGGACGCCGGCACCACCCAGCGGTTGTCGTGGCCGACGAAAAA
>USNI01000143.1 GCA_900555975.1 uncultured Desulfovibrio sp.
CCAGCGTGGTTTCAAGGCCCTTGGCTTCTTCAACGGTGATGACGCCTTCCTTGCCCACCTTGCTCATGGCCTCGGCAATGATGTTGCCGATGGTGGGATCGGAGTTGGCGGAAATGGTGCCGACCTGGGCGATTTCCTTCTGGTCGCGGGTGGGCTTGGCAATGTTGCCGAGCTCAGCGGTGACGGCGGCCACGGCCTTGTCGATGCCGCGCTTGATGGGCATGGGGTTGCGGCCGGCGGCCACGAGCTTCACGCCTTCATGATAGATGGCCTGAGCCAGAACGGTGGCGGTGGTGGTGCCGTCGCCGGCAGCGTCGTTGGTCTTGGAGGCCACTTCGCGAACGAGCTGGGCGCCCATGTTCTCGAACTTGTCTTCCAGTTCGATTTCCTTGGCCACGGTCACGCCGTCCTTGGTGATGACGGGAGCGCCGTAGGCCTTTTCAATGAGCACGTTGCGGCCCTTGGGGCCGAGGGTGACCTTCACGGCGTTGGCAAGCTTATCCACACCAAGGGCCAGACGCTCGCGGGCCTTGGCATCGAAGAGAATCTCTTTAGCAGACATGATATGTTCTCCTGAAAAAATAGAGGAAGTTGGTCGGAATTAGTCGAGGATGGCGAGGATGTCTTCTTCGCGCATGATGATGTGATCGGCGCCGTTGACCTTGATCTCGGTGCCGGCATACTTGGCGAAGAGCACGATGTCGCCGGGCTTCACTTCCATGGCGACGCGTTCGCCCTTGTCATTCAGCTTGCCGGGGCCGCAGGCAATGACTTCACCCTTGGAGGGCTTTTCCTTGGCGGCATCGGGGATGAACAGACCACCGGCGGTCTTTTCTTCGGATTCAAGGCGTTTCACGAGCACACGGTCATTCAGGGGTTTCATTACCCATATCCTCCCAGAAAATTTTGTTGTAAGGAATCGGCTTCCGACGCACCCCGGCGGAGCCGGATGAAAAAGTGAGGAAAGAACGTCGGAAACGGCGTCGCCGGCAGATGTCTTCCCGGCGACGAACCATAAATAAGCCCGCTTTCGGACTTGAAAAGGGGCAAAACGCATTTTTTTTTGCCCTCTCCCGGACCTTTTTCCTTATCATCCATTATTTCAATATGTTGCAAAAATAAATTTCTTTATGTTTTTTTCCTTTCCGTCCTTTTCGGCCGCGTTTTTCTCCTTTTCCGGAAAGCGCACGGGAAAGAAGAGCGCGACCCAAAAGGTTCTCCTCCCGTCTTTCCGGCAGCCGCGCAGGATCATCCTCTTCGAGGACCCCGGCAGCGCCGCCGGAAGCATGCGTCCGCGGCAGTTTCAGGCAAGAAAAAGAGGGAAACGTCGCTATTCCCGCGCCGGGGACAGATCTATGCTTTTCCCCATGACGGGGTGCTGACGGCAGACAGGCGCATGAAAGCACCCCGCCAGAATCGACCTTCAGCCAGGGAGCTTCCATGACCAGATCCGTCTTCCCGTCCCTCTTCCACCGGGTTCTCGTCCTTCTCCTCATGCTTGCCGCAACCCCGGCATCCTTTCTTCCTTCCGCCCGTGCCGCGGAAGCCCCTTCCGGAGCAGACCTCATGACGAACGCATACGCTCAGCATCCGAACGACGCCGTATCTTCCCTCAGACAGACCGATCCCGATCTTGTCGCCATGCGCGACAGACTCATGTCCGACTCCGGCGTCCTTTCTCCCGAGCTCAGACATCTGGTGACGATCTCCGTGCTCACCGCGCTTCAGGCCGCGGACGACATCGAAACCGCCGTCGACGCCGCACTCGAGGACGGCGTCCATCCCGTGAAGATCCGGGAAGCCGTCTATCAGTGCGCGCCCTACGCGGGCTTTCCCCGGACCGAAGCCGCCGTCCTCGCCATGAACGACGTCTTCCGGAGGCACGGCGTCGCGCTGCCGCTGGAGGATCAGTCCACGGTCACGGAGGAAAGCCGCTTCCGCGACGGACTCGCCGTGCAGAAGCGCATCTTCGGCGACGCCATCGACGCCATGCACGCCGCCGCTGCCGACAATCAGAAGACGATCATGGTCACGCATCTTTCCGCCTTCTGCTTCGGCGACATCTATACGCGCCGCGGCCTGGATCTCAGGGAGCGCGAGCTGCTGACCTTCTCCGTCATCAGCGCGCTCGGCGGATGCGAATCGCAGGTGAAGAGCCACGTTCAGGGCAACGTCAGCGCGGGCAACGACAAGAACGACCTCATCGCGGCTCTGGAAACGGCGCTTCCCCTCATCGGCTTTCCGCGCACGCTGAACGCCCTCTCCTGCGTCAACGCCGTTCTTCCGGACTAGTCCGCATCTCCTTTTTCTGAAAAACACGCGCATCCGGCCCCGTCCCCCTCCGGGAGGCGGCCGGATGCCTTGACAGATCAGACGGTTCCCTCTTTAATGAAAGCAAGGATCCGGGGCCGTGCCCGCAAGCCTTGCCCGAGATGCCTCCGGCAAAGACGCCCCGCGATGCGGAACGAACCTCCGTTCCGCAAAGGACCGCGTCTTCTGCGCATCCGGCCGCAGCAGACGCCCCTTCCGCAAACCTTCCAATCCGGAGGAGCATCATGAAGACTGCCGCCGACATCATGACCACGAACCCCGTCACCGTCACGCGCGAGACCACGCTGCGTGATGCGGCGCGTCTGCTGCTTGACGGACACTTCAACGGACTTCCCGTCGTCGAGAACGACAGACTCATCGGCATTCTCACGCAGTCCGACCTCATCTCGCTGGACAAGAAGCTGGAAACTCCCGGCTACTTCCTGCTGCTCGGCGGCGCCATTCCCATGCAGATGCCGGGCAAGTTCTCCCGCGAGCTGCGCCGCATGGCCGCAAGCACCGTGGGCGAGGTGATGAGCACCGATCCGCACGCCATCACGCCCGAAACCACGGTGGATGATATCGCCACCCTCATGGTGGAACAGCGCTACTACACGCTGCCCGTCCAGAAGGACGGACGACTCGTGGGCGTCGTGGGCATGGAAGACCTGCTCAAGCGTCTCGCCGCCGAAGAATGATCGTTCTTTCGCGCTGCTTCTCCGTTCTCGTTCTGACTCTGGCAGCCATCCCCGCGACGGGATGGCTTCTTCTCGTCTGCGCCGACATGCGCTCCCTGACCGACTGTCTCGCTCCCCAGCCGGGATGGACGGCCTTTGCCCTGATCTGCGCGCTTTCGCTGGTTCTGCCTCCGGCCCTGCACGCCTGGCCCGATCACTCGAGACCGCTTTCCGTGATCCTGCGCGAGACGGCCCGCGCCGTGCTTCTTGCCTTCGCCCTGTGCGCGGTCTTCTTCCTGATCTGCGCCAGAACCTTCTTCGACTGGCTCCATCTGCCCGACATCATGCTGCCCATGGCGGCCCTCACCATCGCGCCGGTCTTCTCCTGTCCGCTGCTCTACGTTTCCTACAAGACCGCCTCCCTGCTTCTGCCGCGGCCCGGACCGGTTCTTCCCGCGCCCCGCTCCGTGCGCGCCTTCGGCGCGATCTCGCTCGCGCTCGTGCTCATGCTCTTTCTGCTCCCCTTCGTCCGGACGCAGGGCATAGGCTCGGTCGTGCTCTATACGGGCGGACTCGACATGCTCTGCGAGGCCTGGCGCTTCTTCGCGCTGCGCCACGTCATCGCCGAACGCGGCAATGCCGGCTTCGTTCCGGCCTGGGGCGGCTGCTCTCTCCTCTCCCTTCTTGAAATGTTCCGCGCCATGCCCGGCGCCGAAGGC
>USNI01000144.1 GCA_900555975.1 uncultured Desulfovibrio sp.
CAGTAGGCCGCCCATCCTTTTCTGCGGCTTACCAGAGCACTGATGGGCGGCATGATGAGTCCGAGCATCACGCCGCAGGCCACAGCCGCGGAAAAGGGAGCATGGCGCAGAAGCAATGCCGTCACGCACAGAAAAGCCAGTGACAGCACACGCCAGCGTACAGGTCCTGCATGAACAGATGCCCGCGTGGCCGTCGCAGCCCAGGCATCCCATGAACCAAAATAGCACAAATGGCTGCACCAGGCTGCGCCTGCCAGAAGTACGGACACCACAAACAGAAAAGGCATGAACCCGGCCGTTCCACGATAGATCATCCCGGCAATGATGACACCGGGAACGGGAATGTGCATTTCTCCTGTCATGGAAAACAGCGCCCATCCGCACAGAGACAACATGAACTGACCGAAAAAACAGATGGAAAATAAACGCCAGATCCACACCCGGAAGCGTGAAGCCTGCCTTCTGTCAAGCAGACGGACACAAACCCATGCACTCCATCCTCCGGCCAGAAACGCCTGCAGCATGCCGAAACCGGGAGCCATGCGCTCCGCAAGAAGCAGATGCGGAGCAAAAAACGCCATCAAAAACAGCGGTACCGAAGCCAGCAGAAAGGCCGTCATCTGCATGCCGGCAGTGCTGCGCCCATGACAGAACCACGTCCGTCCCGGCTCCGCCCGGCACATCATTGCCGTCACAACCGTCACGGCAGATGCTCCCGTCAGTATGGCGGCAAGTCTCATCCATGGCTCCTGCATGGCAAAACGAAGCCCCACAAGCAGGTGAGCCGTCATGAGCCAGTCCACGGAAAGCGCGAGAAGAGCGACAAAAGAAAGCGGTCTCATCCATGCTCTGCGCAAAAGACAGCCGGCCCCCCAAAGCAGACACACGACGGCCGTTCCGATCTGCCCGGCTCTCCACAGATGTGCCGCCCCAAGGGTAAACGCAAGGATGAGAAACACGGGCATCAGCCGGAAGCCCGATTTCTTTTCTCTTTTCTCAGCGGCTGTTTGTTCCATGACTGCTCTCCCGTTTTTCATCCGTCGCCTTTCAGATGCACATGCCCGTCATCGATCTCATACCTTTGTCATACCGGCATCTCTGTGATCAGCGTCATATATGCGTGTATCTTTCGACACCCTGCACGCTGAGATCCATGCGTACGAAAGGAATGCAGGCCGCTGTTCCGCGCAGCACGCTTCCACAACTTCCTAGCTTCTGAACACGGTCCGGAGCATTTCTGTTCGACAGAAAGCAGCATTCCGCCCTTTTTTGCAAGAAGAATCTCTTCTTTCTACGACTGCCATGACGGATAGTGCTGCTCCTCCGTCCGGCATGCTTGAGAGCTGCGATCTGCATGACACAGATTTGTCCACAGGCGCATGTGCGTCCCCGACATGGCCATTGTCCACTTTTTTATCGGAAAATGCAGCAATCGGCGACAAGGCCGACGCAAAGCCCCGGCAAAGCGGACGCATATCAAAAAATCAATATTCAATCTATCTTATTATATAAATTAACTATTTTTATTTTCACCGCATACGCGTTTTCCCGCCATTGCTCCAGCCGCACCAAAAAAGACATCCCTAATTGTGATTTAAATCACAGTCGTATTTTTCAAAACAGGATAAAAACAACATGCCGTGTTTTCATAAAACAGGGAGGAGAGCTATGAGGGAATCCAGACATGGTCCATGGAAAATGCTGCTGGGAGGCACGGTACTGGGCGCAGCGCTGGTGCTTCTGGCTGCAGCGGGAATGCAGTTTTCTGATTCAAGGCCCTTCTGTTCCACCTGTCATGTCATGCGACAGGCCGCACTCACGCACAGTCGCTCACCGCACGCCGATCTTGCGTGCAACGAATGTCACGCTCCCCACAATCTGCTTGCCAAGCTGCCGTTCAAAGCCAAGGAAGGACTGCGTGACGTCGCGGCCAATCTGCAGGGCAGAGAGGCCCCGCTTCTTGCCCGACTGGAAACCAGAGAGGTGGTGAATGCCAACTGCCGTGCCTGCCACCGCATCGCAAACGAAGACATCATGATGGCAAAACCCTATTGCGTGGACTGCCACCGCGGCATGGCTCATCAGAAGAAAATCCCCATCAGTTTCAGGGAGGCGGCAGATGAATAAGACGTCAATGCTCATGGCAGGTGCAGTTCTTGTGTGTTCTCTCATCAGCACGGGCTGTCAGGATGACTCCTATGAAGTGAAAACGCCGACATACAAAAGCGGCCTTCCTGCAAACACGTTGAATGCTTCAGAATTTGAAAAGGCATTTCCGCTTCAGTATGCCTCGTACAGACAAAATGACGAAAGCTCGGTCATGACGGAGTATAAAGGATCGGTAAACTACCGCAAGAATGACAACGTGAATCCTCTGCCCAAGGGCTTCCGGGCCGCACAGCCATATCTGAAAAATTTATGGCTTGGCTATCCCTTCATGTATGAATACAACGAGGCACGCGGTCATACCTATGCCATCAAGGACATTCTCGACATTGACCGTATCAACCGCTATGCACCGGATGGTAAGGGCAATATGCCGACAACCTGCTGGAACTGCAAGACACCGGCCATTGCACAGTGGGCAGGCGCAGAAGGCGACGAGGTATGGAGCCGGGACTTCAACGAATACCGCACAAAAGTGGACGTGATGAATGAAAGCGTCAGCTGCGCCACATGTCACGATACCACCAACATGGAACTTCAGCTGTATTCCATTCCACTCAAGGACTGGCTCGCCAGAAGCGGAAAGGACTGGTCAACCCTCTCCCGCAACGAAAAGCGCAGTCTCGTATGCGGCCAGTGCCATGTGGAATACTACTTCACCCACAAGGACAACGGTCCGGCAGGCAAGCCGGTCTTTCCATGGGACAACGGCTTCGACCCCGAGCAGATGTACGAGTATTACAACACACACGGCGCAAACAACGGACCGTTCACCGACTTCGTCCATGCCGTTTCCGGTGTGAACATCATCAAGGCACAGCATCCGGAATATGAAACCTGGCAGAATGGACCTCACGGTGCGGCCGGAGTCTCCTGCGCCGACTGTCATATGCCCTACATGAAGCAGGACGGCAAAAAGTATTCAAGCCACTGGTGGACCTCGCCTCTCAAGGATCCCGAGCTGACGGCCTGCCGCACCTGCCATTCCGACAAGACTCCGGAATTTCTGAGAACCCGTGTTCACGACATCCAGGAAAAAACCTATCGACAGCTGCTCAGGGCTCAGGAAACCAGCGTCAAGGCTCATGAAGCAGTCCGCCTTGCCAACGAATATGCGGGAGAACGCAATGCCCGGTATGAGGCTCTCATGGCTTCGGCAAAGGAATATGTACGTAAAGGTCAGTTCTTCTGGGATCTCATCTCAGCGGAAAACAGTGTCGGATTCCACAATCCTGCCAAGGCCCTCGACACGCTCATGAGCTCCATGGAATACAGCCAGAAGGCCATTGATCTGTGCATCGAAGCCACCAATGCCGGAATTGCCTCCGGTCTCGCCGGCGACATCAAGGACATCGTACCGCCCATTCTTGAATTCAACCGCAAGCTGCAGCAGGATCCGGAATACATGAAGAGTCATACATGGCTTACCTATCTCCCCGTACTTCCCGAAGCAGGCCTCGTATGGGAAGGTAACGTCAGGATCCGCTAGACAAGACATCTCAGCCAGACAAGACAAACGGCCGGCATCCGCCTGTCAGC
>USNI01000145.1 GCA_900555975.1 uncultured Desulfovibrio sp.
CGCCCACGGCGCCGATGCCGCCGCCTTCGTTGGGCGAGCAGATGCCGGCGACGATGCTGCCGAGCACCAGGACGAACAGGGCGAGAATGGGCAGAAGTCCCATGGAGGACTGCAGCTTTTCCGCCAGCGTGTACTTGGGGCCGCGGGGAGCCAGTTCGGGATGGCGCACGGCCATGTAGTAGATGTAGGCCATGAACATGAGCGCCAGCATGATGCCGGGAATGAGACCGGCCATGAACAGACGTCCGATGGAAACTTCCGTGACGATGCCGTAGATGATGAATCCGGAACTTGGCGGTATCAGGATGCCCAGCGTGCCGCCTGCGGCAAGGGCGCCCGTGGCCAGCGAGGGCGAGTACTTGAGACGCATCATTTCAGGCAGGGACACGGAACCCATAGTGACGGCGGTGGAAAGGGAGTCGCCGCACACGGCCGCAAAGCCGGTGCAGCCGGCGACGCCGGCCATGCCCATGCCGCCGGGCATATGGCCGATCCACTTGTTGGCGGAGTTGAAGAGGTCGACGGAAATGCCGGAATAGAGAATCATGCAGCCCATGAGCACGAACAGCGGCAGGGCCACGAAGTTGTAGTTCGCGGAGGCCGCATAGGGCGTGGTGCCCACGGCGGCAAGAGCGGCGACGACGTTGCGCGAGACGGCCACCATGCCCATGGCACCTATGATGCTCATGGCCCAGGCGATGGGCATGCGGATGAACAGGAACAGGAAGAGCAGACCGAACGCAATGAGGCCGAGAAGAAGATTGGAAATTTCGTAGGGGCTTTCGCGATACCAGAAAGGCAGATAGGCAAGCGCGACGGCAAAGGCGATGCCGAGCACGAAGGGAACGTAATGCCGTCCGGAAAGACACTTGACGCTTTCGCGCAGGAACTGGAACAGCGCCACTATGGCCGTGAGACACAGACCCATCACCGGCATCCAGTAGTAGAATTCCAGGGGGATGTACAGTTCCATGGACTGCGTGCCGAACTTGCTCAGGAAAGCGTCATAGCTCTCGGTGGTGAGCAGCACCATGATGCCGAGGACCAGCGTAGCCACCGTCATGTCGCACCAGCGCTTCACGCCCGTGGACATGCGTTCATAGATGAAGTCGATCATCATATGGCGGTCGTGCAGCTGGAGCACGGCCATGAAGGAGAACGTGGTGAGAGCCAGAAGATTTTCCTGCAGTTCCAGAGAACCGGGCACGCTGAAGCCGAACATGCGGCAGCAGACGTCCACCGTGATGAGCACGGGCAGTATGGCCATGGCCACGTAGCTCAGCCAGCTCACCTTGGTGGTGCACTTTTCAAGAAAGCTGTTGATACTCTGCAAAGCGGGAGAAAGGGAAACTTGTTCTGCCATGGGAACCTCGGCTTTTCGCGGTGCGCACCCGCGCGAACCGCACTGGGATGGGACGACCAGAAAACAGACTGCGGCGGAAGACAACGGGAGGGAGGCTCATATGTCTCCTCCCTCCCGGTCATGAACTACATCTTGTAGTCGCCGTACTTACCGGCTCTCATCTCTTCGGTATAGAACTTGGAGCGTTCCTGAGCGTACTGATACACGGCATCGATCACTTCGGGCTTCACGCCCTTGCAGGAAGCCTTCCAGTCGTCCACGAAACCGCCGAGAGGAGCCAGGAAGGGAGCACGTTCCGCGTCGGACAGATAGAAGAAGGTATGACCCTGTCCTTCCATCCAGGCGGTGTCTTCCTTGGCGCCGTCCTCCAGGGACTTGCCTACGCCGAGAGCCATTTCCATGCCGCCGGTCTGCTTGAGATAGGCCTTCATGTCTTCAGGCATGTCGTTCCACAGGTCCTTGTTGACTTCCATGGTGAAGGCCTGAACCATGATGTTGAGCATCAGATGGTACTTGGTCGCTTCGGTGATCTTGTAGGACTTGAGGGGAGCGAGGGGGCAGATGACGCCGTCGCCCATGCCCTTGGACAGGGCAAGGTAGGTGTCGGGGGAACTCATGCGGATGGGGTTCGCACCGAGGGCCTTGACGAGTTCAAGCGCAACGGCGTCCCACACGATGATCTTGGCGCCCTTCAGCTCTTCCATGGTCTTGATGGGCTTGAGCGTATGCAGCTGATACGCGGCGGAGGCCCAGGACGTAAAGTGCACGCTGTTCGGAGGAAGTTCGCCGCTCACTTCGGGGAATTTCTGAATGAGGTCCTCCAGCACCAGAGAACCCACGATGGCGTTGGGGCAAAGACCGGGAATGGCGACCACGTTCATGAGATTGTAGTTGCCGGGATACACGGAAGGACGGATCACGCCGAAGTCCACGCGGCCGTCGGTGATGGCCTGAGGAGCCTCGGATTCGGGATACAGGGCATTGGTGGCAAAATAGTCGAACGACAGCTTGCCGCCGAACTTTTCTTCCGTGGCCTTGAAGTAGGGTTCCCAGTAGTTCACGACGGTGGGATGCTTTTCAAGATAGCTGCCCATGAAAGACAGATGCTTGAACCCCTTGGCAGCCATGGCCGTTCCCGACATGGCCAGCATACCGCCTACGGCGAGAGCCACAGCCAGCGCTCCAAACTTCTTCAGCATATCCAGCTCCTTCAATGTGAAAAATAATCCTTGCGATCATCGGAAGCCATCCGCAGAATGGCACCTGAGCCTCATTCAATAGAGTCTTAGTAAAATAAATAACAGTATTAAGTCAACATGGAAAAGTTTTTTATTTATAAAACATATTGATTTTATTGAATTAAAAAATATATGCCCGCATATGGACCAAAAACGGGCAATCCCTCGCCCTGATCGGCGCATCGGCACAACAATCTGTCATATTCTGGAGTCGACGCTTCGCCGCGACGGAATCTGTGCCTGATGGAACTATCTGCACAAACAGGCATATGCAGGGCTGTTTTCCATATATTCTGAAAAGTTGTCCTCTATCCTTTCCGCAGAAAGGCCCGCCATCCCCTCAGGAACGCTCCATCTTTTTTCTCCGTGCCGCCCGTGGAAGGCGGACGCGTTTTTCTCCGAAGCCCCCCGTTCCCCGCGCCTCGGAGCAGAAGCCGGACGAAGGGCAGGCTGCATCCGCCTTTCCCCGGGAAGCCTCATTCTCCGCCACGCCCCCTCGTCCGCCGGCATCAGAAAAGGGCCGCAGCACCACAGAAAAGCATGGCCGATGCCCCGTTCATGGCACAGAAAACGCAGCGGTGCGGATGCGCCGCAGTGCTGTCCTATCCCGGAAAAAATGTCCGGAAGGCACGTGCCTGGACGGGCCGCCGGCCGGTTCCAGCACGCCCCCTCACCGCCGGAAAAGTCTTCCGCTCATGCCGGAAACGCACGCCTCATCCCGGATTTTTCCAGACACGGCCCGTTATTCGTGATTTTATTAACAAATATAAACAAAACATCTTTTTTTCGCCGCACGTCTTCTTGCTCCGATGTTCTTTCCAAACGAAAACCCGTCGCTTTTCCCGGGCCATCCAATACATGCGCGCCATACTGTTCCTTTTTGAACATTGTCATGTTTTCCGCGTTCCTGACGCCGGGACCTCGTATGCGGCATCCCTGGCAGGAGCGTGCCGCGGAAAGAGATGCCGTACCTTCCATGCCCCTCGTCCGCCGGAAGATGCCCGCGGCTGCCGTGCCGTACCACGGCAACGTCCCCCTTTCGCGTCTGTCTCCGTCCCCGTTCACAGAAAAAGGCGATGCGGC
>USNI01000146.1 GCA_900555975.1 uncultured Desulfovibrio sp.
GGGGAGCGGCAGGAATGCCGGTGAGCTGGAAGTTGCCCAGAGTCATGTTGTCGGCCGCCATGGGACGTTCGCCCTGCAGAACATGGATGTCCACGGCGGGCTGGTTGTCCGCGGCGGTGGAGAAGGTCTGACTCTTGCGGGTAGGAATGGTGGTGTTGCGGTCGATCAGCTTGGTGAACACGCCGCCCATGGTTTCGATGCCGAGGGACAGAGGCGTCACATCGAGCAGCAGCACGTCCTTGACGTCGCCGGTGAGAATGGCGCCCTGGATGGACGCACCCATGGCGACCACTTCATCGGGGTTCACGGAACGGTTGGGATCCTTGCCGAAGAATTCGCCGACCTTCTTCTGCACCAGAGGCATACGGGTCATGCCGCCGACCAGGACGACTTCGTCGATCTCGGAAGCGGAAAGACCGGCATCGGCGAGAGCCTTGCGGCAGGGTTCGATGGAGCGTTCCACCAGATCCATGACCATCTGTTCCAGCTTTGCACGGGTCAGGGTCATCATGAGATGCTTGGGTCCGGAGGCGTCGGCCGTGATGAAGGGCAGGTTGATCTGCGTTTCCAGCGAGTTGGAAAGTTCCTTCTTGGCGTTTTCAGCGGCTTCCTTCAGACGCTGCAGCGCCATGCGGTCCTGCGACAGATCGATGCCGTACTGTCCCTTGAACTCATCCACCATGTAGCGGATGATGCGCTGGTCGAAGTCTTCGCCGCCGAGGAATGTATCACCGTTGGTGGCGCGCACTTCCACGACGTTGTCGCCCACTTCCAGAATGGAGATATCGAAGGTGCCGCCGCCGAGGTCGTACACGGCGATCTTCTCATTGGCCTTGCGGTCGAAGCCGTAGGCGAGGGAAGCGGCGGTAGGTTCGTTGATGATGCGCTTCACTTCCAGACCGGCGATCTTGCCTGCGTCCTTGGTGGCCTGACGCTGAGCGTCGTTGAAGTAGGCGGGCACGGTGATCACGGCTTCAGTGACGGGTTCGCCGAGATAGGCTTCGGCGTCCTTCTTGAGCTGAGCGAGAATGACCGCGGAAATTTCCTGAGGACTGTAGTCATGACCGTCCACGCGCACGGCGGCGTCGCCGTTGGCGGAAGCCACGATGGCATAGGGAGCGTGCTGCATCCAGTGCTGCACTTCGGGAGAATCCGCGCGACGGCCCATCAGACGCTTGACGGCGAAAATGGTGCGGTCGGGGTTGGTGACGGCCTGACGCTTGGCGGTTTCACCCACCAGACGTTCCTTATCGGTAAAGGCGACGATGGACGGCGTGGTCCGGCCGCCGTTGGGATTGGAGATGCACTTGGGCTCCTTGCCTTCCATCACATAAACGCAGCTGTTGGTGGTGCCAAGGTCGATACCAATAATCTTGCCCATACTATATTTCCTCCTCAGACATTGCACATATTGGGGAAGAGCCGCCCTGAGGCTGAACTCTTACACGCAATAGGTAATTCCGTTTTGCGCCCCGTCTAGGGGGGAGAAGGAAACTTTTTTGAAAAAAATACGACTTCGGCGCCCTTCTCGATGCCGGAAGGACCTTTCCAGCGTCGGAAAGACGTCCGGAACGGAAAAAAGCGTCCCGGATCGGGGAGGATGCGGTAAAGGATGACGGGGACGCGCGGAACTGATCCCTCACGCCGCTGCTGAAGCGAAGCGAGTGCGGATCAGCCGCTCGAAGAACGGCGCCATATCACAACGCCGGAACGGAAGAGGTGCGGGGTGCGGATCAGTCTCCGACGGCATGATCGAGGGCGCGAAGCACGGCGTCGAGGTCGAAGACGTCCATCTGTCCCGGCGCGCTGGCTCTGTGCGCCGCGCCGAAGGTGGCGGCACTGCCGAAGCTCTGTCCGCAGACGCGGCTTATCACGCCGAGAGGTCCCATGCTCATGGTGATCACGGGTCTGTCCGCCAGTGCGGAGGCTTCCTGCGTGGCGTCGAGCAGCGTGACGACGTCGGCGCGGCTGCGGGGCATGACCGCCATTTTAAGGATGTCGGCGCCAAGCCCGTTCTGCATGAACAGAAGACGGCGCACGATCTCCTGCTTCGGAGGCGTGGCCTGAAAGTCGTGACTGCTGGCCACCACGGGCACGCGGCAGGCATGCGCCTGTTCGATGATCTCCCCTGCTCTGCCGGAACGGGAAAAGGCTTCGACGTCCAGCAGATCGATATGGCCGCTTTCGCAGAGCGCGGCGCACAGGGACGCATACGCCTCGCCGCTCAGAGCGCGGCGACCGCCTTCATCGGCGGTGCGGAACGTGGCGAGAAGAGGTTTTCCGCAGCCGCTTCAGCATGTCGAGAACGTCGTGCAGACCGGGAAGCTTCTCCGCACCGAACATATCCACGCGCCATTCCGCCATGTCGGCGGGCGTGCCGGCAAGGGCGGAGGCCTCCGCGAGCAGTTCCTCCTCCGTGGGGGAGGTCAGGGGAACGATGATGCAGGGACGCCCCCTTCCGATGTCAAGATTACCGATGCGGACGACGTTCATGGCTTTTCCGGAACAGAAGAAACGAAAGGTTCAGAAGAAATCCGCGTTCCCGCGAAGACGGAGCGACGCCTGCGCGCCGTGCCGGTTCAGCGGACGCAGCACGAAAGCGCCCCTGCCGGACACGCTTTTCCGGACGGATCCCGCAGGACGGAACGCCGCGCCGAGACCTGGGAAAGCTCAACGCGCCGATGTCGCGAAGGGACAAGGCGGCAGAGAAGGCGGACAGAAGAAAGAAGCGGTACCGGTTCCGTCAAAGCCAGGGATCGTTGTCGGCCTCGTCAAGGAACTTGTAGGAACGCACATAAATCTGATTATGGCCTTCTTCCATGACATTGCACAGCAATTCCACGGGAGAACCGACCATTTCAGCCAGATCTGCCCCGGCGCCGCGGGGGAAGATGGGCCATTCCTGCTCTTCATCGTCAAGAAGTGCAACGCGGCAGGGGCCGCCTTCAAGGGGAGAAACAGTACCTCTGAGAGTGACCGAAGCGGAACTCATGCAAAACGCCCTCAAACATCAAGAAATCACTGGCCTCAAGGGCCGCTGGGGAGACCGGCGGCATGGCCGGCATTCCTCGTTCTGTCTTTGTTACAGTTCAGTATTCTTGTCAAGACAGCTGCAGCATAAAAAGCTGCTTCCGACGTAAAATATGTTCCGGAGCGGCTCTGCCGGATTGACCATTGCCTTGCCCGCGCGATAGGAACAGAAAGAGGCGCAAGCCGCATCCCAACGACACGAGGCGATCATGATCACCACTCAAGGCATATCCTCCAGCCTTTCCTCCCTGCGCGAGCTGCCCATCGGACTCTTCGATTCCGGCGTGGGCGGCATGACGGTACTGCGCGCCATGCGGGAACAGCTGCCCAACGAATCCTTTCTCTATCTCGGAGACACGGCCCGCATGCCCTACGGGACCAAGGGCGTGGAGACCGTGCAGCGATACGCGCTGGAGGCGGCCGCAAAGCTGGTGGAGAGAGGCATAAAGCTCCTCGTCATTGCGTGCAACACGGCCACGGCGGCGGCGCTTCCGCTGCTTCAGGCCGCGCATCCGGACATCGACGTGGTGGGCGTGGTGGAACCGGGAGCCGAAGCTGCCTGCCGCGCCACAAAAAGCGGCTACATCGCCGTCATCGCCACAAGCGGCACCATACGGGGCAGAGCGTACGAGCAGGCCATACTGCAGCGC
>USNI01000147.1 GCA_900555975.1 uncultured Desulfovibrio sp.
GGTCCGCCTGAGGCGGGAGAACCGGAACTCGTCGGCTCGGGGAGCGTTTTCAGTCCATGGGCCTGAGAAGTGCCTGCCTGCGGGAAAGGGAGTTCTTTGCCGGAAGGCAGGCGCTGTCAGGTACGGATGTGGTTACTTCACGGCAATATACTTTTCCAGAGCCTGAGCCGAGCAGGTCTGACCGCGCCAGAAGGCCGATGCCCAGAGAACGAGTACGGCGGCCTGCGTGTCGTCGAGCTGCCGGAATTTCGTCTCCAGAGCGGGCTGACTGCTTCCGTGTTTTTTGTCCAGTTCCTTTTTGCCGCACAGTTCCGGGACATGGGCGAGCAGGTGGGAAGCGCGAAGATGGGAGGCATCGACGACGATATTCTTGTGCGCGTCGATGATGGTCCTGAGTTCCTCGGCCGTGAAGAGTTTTTTCAGTTCGCTGACGACGCCGAACCATATGTCGATGGTCCAGGGAAGCATGAATTCGGCTCCGGCCGTGCGGCTGCGGAAATGATCCTTGATCCAGACATCCTGCTCGTCGGCGGAAGAGTGACCGTAATGAAACATGAAAGCTCCGGAGGCTAGAAGGGACGGGAATAGGGAATGTCGCCGTATTCAAGATCGGGATCTTCCGCACAGGGCAGAAGCGGCCGTCGTCCTTCAAGGCAGTCCCGGAAATGACCGAGAATGCGGGCATGATCGAAGCAGAGCGGGCCGGGGAGATGGTCCGGATCATAAAAGGCAGCCTCGGAGGCGTCGTCACCGGCGTGCAGTGCGTCGGGATCGGTGCAGCGTCCTACGAAGACCGTGGTGAGCGTGTGGCAGCGCATATCCCTCAGCGGCCAGGAGTACACGCCGAGAATGCCTTCGAGTCTGACGTCAAGGCCGGTTTCCTCCTTCATTTCCCGTACGGCGGCGTGTTCGGCGCTTTCTCCTTCTTCGATGAAGCCTCCGGGAAGCGCCATGCCGAGAGGAGGATTCTTTCTTCGTATCAGAATGATGCCGCGCTTTTCGTCATGGATGACGACGTCGGCCGTGGGCAGAGGATTGCTGTATTTGACCACAAGCGTCCCGCAGGACGGACAGTAGCGGGGGTGATTCATGCATGGACCTCGGAATGGTCGGAAGTCAGAATGTGAAAGCCTGCCTCTCTGAGACGGTTCAGGGACAGAGCGCCTTCTCTGAGCAGACGGAGTTTCCGGCCGCCTGCGGGAGATACGATGGTACTGGGTTCTCCACCGCCGGGGGCGGGAGGTTCGTCCAGAACGCCGTCCGTTTCCGGACGCAGGGAGCGGAGAAGCTCCGGATCAAGATCAGCGGCAGCCGTGACCGCGCTTCTGCCGCTGATGTTCGCGCTGCTGGAGACGATGGGGAAACCGCATCCTGCGGCCAGGGCACGGGCTGTCGGGTGGGAGCTGACCCGGGCGGCTATGTGTCCGCTGCCGCCGGTGAGCACCTCGGGAAGATCGGGGCGGGCAGGCAGCAGAAGCGTGAGCGGACCGGGCCAGAAACGGGTCAGTCCGTCCATGTCGTCTGCGAGAGACGGCGCTGGACAGGCGACGAGGGCAAGCTGTTCCGGACTGCCCAGAATGACGGGAAGCGGCATCGAGAGCGGTCGGCGCTTGCATCGGAACACGCGCAGAACGGCATCGGCATCGTCGGCCCTGCAGCCGATGCCGAAAAAGGTTTCCGTGGGGTAGAGAAGCACGCCGCCGAGTTGCAGACGACGGACGGCTTCCTGAAGGGAAAGAGTCACGCTTGCCTCCGTGAAAGGGTAAGCCTATACTGAACCAATGAGTTTGAAACCCTTGCGCATCATGACAGTCGGCAGGCCGCACGCTCCTTTCTGGAAGGACGCCGCGGCCCATTATCTGGAACGGCTTTCCCGCTGGAGAAAGGTGACGGATACCGTCATCCGCGACTCCGATCCCGCACTGCCGGTTGCCCGGCGCGTGGAGGAAGAGGGAAAGCGCATCCTTGCGGCGCTTTCACCGCAGGACATCGTGGTATGCCTCGATGAAAAGGGGCGTTCCATGACGTCCCGGGAATTTTCACGCTTTTTGGATGGAATGTCTACTGATGCGACGCGTCGTCCGTGCTTCATCGTGGGCGGTCCTTTCGGTCTGCACGACTCCGTCAGGGAAAAGGCCCGTCATCTCATAGCCTTCGGCCCTCAGACGCTTCCCCATGAGCTGGCCCGCGTGGTGCTGCTCGAACAGCTTTATCGTGCGGAAACGCTGCTGCGGAACATGCCGTACCATCACGACTGACGGAAGGGGCGCGCGATGCCGGGCAGCGTCCGTGCGTCGCCCATGCTGCACCAGCCCGGACAGAGGACGAGGGCTGTACCATCAGCGCGTCGTTTGCCGTGCCGGATCGTCAAGATGACGCTGCAGCGCGTCGGCAAGTCTGCCGATATGTATGCCGTCTACAAAGGAATGATGCACCTGCACGGAAAACGGCAGTACGATTTTTCCTTCCCTGACGGTGTATTTGCCCCAGTCAAAAAGCGGAGTCGCGCAGTCCTTCCTGCCTGAAACGGTGTGGGAAATATGCGTGTAGGCAATCCAGGGCATGGGGGAGATTACAAACACATCCTCATCCGGCGGTCCCGGAAAATACGCCTTCTGAGACTCGGCCGCTGCTTTTGCGCGCTCCACATAGGCTTCCATGCTGTCCGCCATATCAACACGGACGAATTTGAACAGTTCCGTGTGAGGGTCAAGCCAGGTGAAGGAGGTGTGGACGCGTTCCAGCAGCGCAGGCTTCCCCTCGATGAAGCGGTAGCGGAATTCTTCCAGCTTTTCGGCACAGCGCGTGACGGTGTAGATGAGAGACAGCGTGAAGGAGAGCCGACGGCTGCGCACGAAGGGCAGAAAATGGGAAACGTCCAGCTCGAAGGTGACGCAGTACTGTGGTTCCAGCGCATGGCGGAAGATCCGGCAGTGTTCGGCTCTTTTCCAGTGCTCCATGTCCATGAATTGAAAGCTCGTCATGGTGTTACTTCCCGTGGGATCAGCTTTCCTCTCCCGCCATTCTTCTGAGTTCCGCTTCTCTGGCTCTGGCGTCAAGGGGACGGCAGAGCGTGAAGGTTTCGTCGCCGCGCACTTCCTTGGAAACCTGGAAATGCTGGGCGGCACGTGCGGCAAGCTGCGGCCAGTGCGTGATGATGAGAAGCTGTCTTCTGGCGGCCAGATCATACAGTCTGTCGGATACCCTGTTCAGCGTGATGCCGCCGACGCCGGCGTCCACCTCGTCAAAGATCAGCGTGGCATCTTCTCCCGTGGCCTGAACGCCGACCACGGCCAGCATGAAGCGGGACAGTTCGCCGCCGGAGGCGATTTTGTCCAGGGGCTGAGGCCGCTGTCCCGGATTGGGCGCCCACAGCAGACGGTAGCGGTCTTCAACGCAGGCGGGGCATATGACCTTTACCTTGTCTTCCACCTGAGGCCACACCTCATGCGGCGTGCATTCCGGCTCTACATGAACGCGCTCGGAAAATCCGAGACCGGCCAGTTCCTTTTCCAGCGCCGTGCAGAAGCGTCCCGCAGCCTCGCTGCGGCGCGCATTGCATTCTTCAAGTATTGCATGAAGTTTTTTGGAAAGTTCCCGTTCCTTCTTCTCCAGCCGGTGCAGATCCAGTCCGCAGGCATCGAGGAAAGAAAGATTTTCCGTAATTTCATCGCGCAGAC
>USNI01000148.1 GCA_900555975.1 uncultured Desulfovibrio sp.
AAAAAGAGCACAAAAAAGGCGTCCGTTCCGCGCGGACGCCCGAAATATCTGGTACCGGAAGTGGGACTTGAACCCACAAGGCATTGCTGCCGGCGGATTTTGAGTCCGCTGCGTTTACCAATTCCACCATTCCGGCACAGCTGAATCTATATAGATTTCGACGCAGGAGGTCAACCTACCCGACCTGCCTGCCCATGCGGAAAAAATGCCTTCGCAACCTGCTGCGGCTTGCCTTTTTGCACCGAACAAGCTAGGCTCCGCTTAAAATATGGATCTGCCATGAACGATACCTGTTCCACAACCGTGCACAGCTGCGACAGCGGGTTTTCCGAGAAGGAAGACTCCGGCTGTCAGTCTTCCGACGTTCCCCTCGTGGCGATCCCGGAAAAGGATCCTTTCATCATTTTCCGTTGCCGCATGTTCTGCGGAAAGCTTTCTCATGTTCCCGTAACGTCTGCCCGATATGCGGGCCTTTTTTCGTGCCGGAGCCGATCGTTTTCGGCGCCTGTCCCTGCGGCATGGTCCCTTTTTCCGGCCTGAACCCTCTTGGAAGGAGTATCGTCTTGGACGGCGAATCCCACAGTACCGTGTGGTCTAAACTTGGTTCTTTCTTTTCCGGCAAATCCTCGGAAGATCATCTGGAACAGGCTATCCGCGAGGCCCGCGAAGACGGCGAGCTGAAGGCGGAAGAAGGTTCCATGCTGCTTTCCATCCTCTCTCTGGATGAGATTCAGGTGCAGGACATCATGACGCCCCGCACGGACATCGACTGTCTGCCCTCGGGCACGACCATTCTTGATGCCGCAGGCGCGATCGTGGAAACCGGCCATTCCAGGCTTCCCGTCTACAAAGAGACGCGCGACAACATCATAGGCATCGTTCATGCAAAGGACATGCTCAGCTCCCTCATGAAGACGGAACTGCAGACCTCCCCCGTGGACAGCATCATGAGTCAGCCCTTCTTTGTGCCCGAAACCAAGATTGCCAGCGAACTCCTTCAGGAATTCCGCAGCCGCAAGAATCATCTGGCCATCGTGGTGGACGAGTACGGCGGAACCTCCGGTCTTGCCACCATCGAGGACCTTCTGGAAGTCATCGTGGGAGACATCGAGGATGAACACGACGCTCCCAAGGAAGAAGACATACGACCTCTTGAGGAAGGCAAGTACGAACTGTCCGGACGCGCCTATCTGGATGAACTCGAGGAACTGGGCATACATCTGGAATCGGATGAAGTGGATACCATCGGAGGATATCTCAGCCTCGACGCCGGCCACGTTCCCCAGAAGGACGAGGAATTCCACATCGGAGGCTGGCTGTTCACCATCGCCGACGCAGACGCAAAACAAATACACACCGTCATCGCCAGGCGTGACGAAGCATGACGCAGAGGGGCCGCGGATCCGACCGCGGCCCTTGTCATGTTCCGCACGCGTTCCGGATACGCCGCTTCCGTTCATCACCGGATTTTCCGGCTCCGCACCGGTCTGCGCCGGAAATGACGCCGTCATGATGCGCAGGAGCCTCTTCTTCTGCGGCCGTTCATTGTCCAAAAAGGTTTTCTCATAAAAAGACACAACAAAAACAACTGGTTCCGTCCCGACATAACACACGAGACTTGATTATCTCAGGCCAACGTGCAATCATACGCAAGTTTAAACCCACTTTAGGAGCGGAATATGCCTAAGCGTACAGACCTTAAGCGCATTATGGTCATAGGTTCGGGTCCGATCGTCATCGGCCAGGCCTGTGAATTCGACTATTCCGGTACCCAGGCCGTGAAGGCCCTCAAGGAAGAAGGGTACGAAGTCATCCTTGTCAATTCCAACCCGGCTACCATCATGACCGACCCCGGTCTTGCCGACCGGACGTATATTGAACCCATTGAACCCGAAACCGTGGCCGCCATCGTCCGCAAGGAGAGGCCCGACGCCATTCTGCCCACGCTGGGCGGCCAGACCGGTCTGAACACCGCTCTTGCTCTGGAAAAGATGGGCGTGCTCAGGGAATGCGGCGTCGAACTCATCGGCGCCAACGCCAAGGTCATTGAAAAGGCTGAAAGCCGCGAGCTGTTCCGCGCCGCCATGGAAAACATCGGCATCAAGGTTCCCCGCAGCGAAATTGCCCGCAACATGGAAGACGTCCGCCGCATTGCTGCGGAAATGCCCTTCCCGCTCATCATCCGTCCCGCCTTCACGCTGGGCGGCTCCGGCGGCGGCGTGGCCTACAACCAGGAAGATCTGGAAGAAATAGCCGCCGGCGGTCTCGACGCCTCCCTTACCAGCGAAGTTTTGATCGAACAGTCCGTTCTCGGCTGGAAGGAAATAGAAATGGAAGTCATGCGCGACCGCAAAGACAACTGCGTGATCGTGTGCTCCATTGAAAATCTGGATCCCATGGGCGTGCATACCGGCGACTCCATCACCGTCGCCCCCGTGCAGACGCTCACCGACGTGGAATACCAGAAGATCCGCGACGCCTCCATCGCCATCATGCGCGAAATCGGCGTGGAAACCGGCGGATCCAACGTCCAGTTCGGTCTGAATCCCGAAAACGGGGAGCTTGTGGTCATCGAAATGAACCCGCGCGTGTCCCGCTCCTCCGCGCTGGCCTCCAAGGCCACCGGCTTCCCCATTGCCAAGATTGCCGCCAAGCTGGCCATCGGCTACACGCTGGACGAAATTCCCAACGACATCACCCGCGAGACCATGGCCAGCTTCGAGCCGGCCATCGACTACTGCGTGGTCAAGATTCCCCGCTTCACCTTTGAGAAGTTCCCCGGAGCCAAGGACGAACTGACCACCTCCATGAAGAGCGTGGGCGAAACCATGGCCATCGGCCGCACCTTCAAGGAAGCGCTGCAGAAGGGTCTGCGTTCTCTGGAAATCGGCGCTCCCGGTCTCGGCAGCCACTTCCGCGACGCCCTGCCCTCCATGGACGACATCATGGCCAAGCTGCGCACCCCCAACTCCAAGCGCATCTTTGCCCTGCGTCACGCCATTCTTGCCGGCATGAGCGTGGAAGAAATCCATGCCGTCACGGCCATCGACCTGTGGTTCCTGCGCCAGATCCGCGACATCGTGAAGATGGAAGGCGATCTGCGCGACTTCGCTCTCGGCAACTCCATGACGCCGGACAACCCCGACCTTGTCCGTCTGCTGCGCCGCGCCAAGGAATTCGGCTTCTCCGACAGACAGCTCGCCGAAATGTGGAAGCGTCCCGAAAGCGACGTGGCCGCCCTGCGCAAGGCCACCGGCACGGAACCCGTCTACTATCTCGTCGATACCTGCGCCGCGGAATTCGAGGCCTATACTCCCTATTTCTATTCCACCTACGAAACCGGCCGGGAACTGGACGTCCATGACCGCAAGAAGGTCATCATTCTCGGCGGCGGTCCCAACCGCATCGGTCAGGGCATCGAATTCGACTACTGCTGCTGCCATGCCTCCTTCGCTCTGCGCGACGAGGGCGTGGAAGCCATCATGGTGAACTCCAACCCCGAAACCGTGTCCACCGACTACGACACCTCCGACCGCCTGTACTTCGAGCCGCTCACCTTTGAAGACGTGATGCACATCGTCAAGACCGAGCAGCCCGACGGCGTCATCGTGCAGTTCGGCGGCCAGACCCCGCTGAACCTCGCCGTGCCGCTGCAGCGTGCCGGCGTGCCGATCCTCGG
>USNI01000149.1 GCA_900555975.1 uncultured Desulfovibrio sp.
CAAGGGGCGGCGGCAGGGAACTTCGGATCAACGCGCCCACGCTGGCGGCCGTGATCTGCGGACTCGAACCCGGCGCACGACCGGACGGCGACATGGCGCGCAGCATACGGGACATGCATCTGCTTCAGATCGCCGCGCGCGCCTTTCTGCCCGGTCTGCTCATGCTCTCCGGCCCGGATCTGGAGGGAACTCTCCCCGACGGCGGGAACTGGCGCGCCACGCCCCCGCTCTGGCAGCTGAACGCTCTGCCCTCCAGCCGGCAGGGCCTGCCGTCGGGCTATGCGCTCTACCGTCATCTGCCGGCGTCGGAAGGCATGGAGGAGCCGCTGTCCCGCATTCTCCACGCCCGAGCCTCGACAAGCATCGCCTCCGCCGAACTTGTCGCCGTTCCCTCCTGCGGCGCCGACGCCGTGCTTGCCGCCGTGAGCGTCCTGCCCGACGGCGGACATCTGGTCTTCTTCGGCAACTTCTCGGGAAAAGAGGTCTCCTTCCGGCCGGACTTTCCGCAATGGAACGACGCCTCCCTGCGAAGCGACGTTCTTTCCGGACGGACGATGCGCGGCGACGCGCTGACCCTTCCTCCCCGGGGCTGGCAGGCCGTACTGCTGCGTTGAACGAAAACTGCCTTCCGGGCATGAAAAATCGTCCGGAAGACGGCGCGGGACTTGCGCCATCCCGGATATTTTGGGATACTCGCCACACTCGCCGGTCTTTCCGGACATCCCCTCACGAACCCCAGCGGGAGTCTTTCATGGACGAAAAAATAGAACGTACGGAACAGGATAAGGAAAACACTTCCCCGGACAGCAGCATATCCTCCCCCGAGCGTCAGGAAAACGCGGGTGAAGGCGCCGCCGAAACGCAGGCTCCGGCTGCGGTGCAGGACGACGATGCCGGCCACGTCCCCGGGGCCACGCAGGACGACGCGCAGTCCGAAGAGGAATCCTCTTCCTCCGCGGAGGAAGACAAGGACGCGCCGCTCACTCTCGCAGGCGCATCCGGCGACGACGCCCCGGAACCGTCCGTTCCGGCCCCGGAAGCTCCCGCCGTGCCCTCCGGCCCCGCCGCGAAGCTGTTCAATGCCCTTTCCTTTGCGGGGCTTCCCCTGCTGATCATTTTCGCGGCCGCCATGACCTTCCTTGAAGTATGGCAGGTCCGCGACCTGTGGTTCTCCGACGAAGTGCGTCTGGCCGACGCCTTCATGAACCTCGGAAACGGCGACTGGCTCATGCTCACCATGAACGGCCTGCCCTATCCCGACAAACCCCCGCTGTACTTCTGGTTCATGGACGCGCTGACCCGCATTCCCGGCGTGACCGTTCCCATGGTCTTCTTCCTGGCCGTGGCCGTTTCCCATGCGCTCTTCATCGGCTCCATCTGGCTGCTTGCCCGCGGAACGGGCCATGACCGCCGGGAGGCCTTCGCTGCGGGTCTCGTGGCGCTCGGCTGCGTGTACGTCAGCGGTGCGGCCTGCTATCCGCGCATGGATCTGCTTTTCGCCGCCTTCGTCACCCTCGGCATGACATGCCTGTATCGCGGCTGGATCAAATCCTTCGCGCCGTTCTGGCTGGCCGCCGGCTTTCTTCTCATGGGCGCGGCCACGCTCATCAAGAGTCCTCTCGGCATCGCCTTCGCCGTGGTCACCAGCGTTCTGTTCCTGTTCTGGCGCGGCACTCCCGGCCGTCTGAACGGCCGCGACGGTCTGCCCGGATTCGCGCTCATGCTGCTCATGATCCTGGTCTGGCTCGGCGCGCTCTATCTCGGCGGACATCAGGACTACCTGCGCGACATGCTCGGTACGCAGCTTGCCGGCCGCGTGCTGGAAGGAGGACGACACGCCGAACCCTGGTGGTACTATCTTGCGGCCGTTCCGGTCATCTGGCTGCCGTGGATTCTCGTCGTGCTCTTCGTGAACTGGTTTGCCGTGCTGCGCGGCATTCCCTCAGCATGGAAGACCCGCAGAACCGACGGCGGGTCAAGCTGGCTCTGGATATGGCTCGTTTCCGGCCTCGCCATGCTCTCCGTCGTGCAGTCCAAGATGGCCGTGTACGCCCTGCCCCTGCTGGCGCCCCTCGCCGTGCTCACGGGACGCTCCATTCTGCGTCTCACTGCCGGCCGCAGCCGCTGCTTCTTCAGTCTCGCCTCCGCCCTGCTTGCGCTTGCGGGACTCGCCCTCGTGATCATTGAGGTCTATCCCGTCGTCAGCCCCTACATCGGCAGCTACCTGCCTTCCGTTCCGGCCGTGGCCGTGCCCTGGCTGGAAAACCTCGACGGCACCATGTACATGGGCGGCATACTCATTCTGCTTGCCGTCGTGCTGCTCTTCTTCACCCGCCTCGCCCTGCCGGGAGGCGCTCTGCTCGTGACCGCCGTCGGCATGATGCTCATGCTCCAGCCCTATCAGGCCTTCGTCGCCCCTTCCATGGACAGGCTTCTGAGTCCCCGCCCCCAGGCCGAGGTCATGGCCTCCAAACTCGCTGAAGGCTACGCTCCCGCCGCCTTCAACGTCTATCCCGGAGCCTACGCATGGCATCTCAATCTGCTCGCACCCCAGCAGGAAGGACGTCTTGCCGTGCCCGATCTCGCCACCGCCGACGACAGGGATGCCTGGCTCAAGGCCCATCCGAAGACCGTCATGGCCATGCCCGAAGCGGACTGGAACGCCTGGACCGACAAGCCCGCCGGATCAGAACTGCTCCTCACCGCATGGATGGTGCACAAGCCCTATGTCGTGGCCGCCATCACGATGAACGACGCCGGCACCACCGCCGAAGCGACATCGGCCCCCTCTGAAAAGACGGCCGCCGAGGCTGCCGCTCCTGCCGCAGAAGTTCCGGATAAGACAGCCGCCGTGCCGTCCGCCGAAGTCCCGGCGGACGCAGAAGCCCCCGCTTCTGCAGCGCCTGCCGCGCAGCCTGCGGAACCGACTCCTGCCGTCGGCGGCTCTTCCGAAGACACCGCCGCTCCCGCCGCGGACACGCCGTCCGCACAGGCCGCTGCCGACGCATGATTCCATGCCCGGCGCGACGCCATCGTGCCGGGCATGACGCCGTCAGTCCCGGAACTTAAAAACACGGATATGCGCTCATGACCGTTCTCTTCTTCATCCTCTGCGTCGCCCTCGCCTTCCTTCTCGGCTCCATCCCCTTCGGTCTGGTCATTGCCAGAACCTTCAAGGACATCGATCCCCGCCGGGCCGGAAGCGGCAACATCGGCTCCACCAACGTCGCCCGTCTCTGCGGCCTGCCCTGGGGCCTTCTGACGCTGTTCTGCGACATCATGAAGGGACTGCTGCCCGTGCTGCTGGCCGTGCACGTGCTGCCCGACCCTCTCATGCAGAGCGTCGTGGCGCTTGCGGCCGTAACGGGACACATCAAGTCGCCCTTCCTCGGCTTCAAGGGCGGCAAGGGCGTGGCCACCACCATAGGCGCCCTCATTCCTCTGGCGTTCTGGCCCCTGCTCTGCGCCGTGCTCTGCTGCGTGGCCGTCATTGCAGTCACCCGCTACGTCTCCCTGGGTTCCATGGTCATGGCCGCATCGCTTGTGGTGTTCTACGCGCTGTTCGGACGTCCTGATCTCGAACCTCTCGCCGTCATCCTTCTCGTCATGATCGTCTGGGCGCATCGCGCCAATATCGGCAGACTCATGCGCGGCGAGGAA
>USNI01000150.1 GCA_900555975.1 uncultured Desulfovibrio sp.
TCCAACATTCTTGGTCAGGAAGGCGTGACCTCCTATATCGCCCTTCTCAACCTGCCCGGCACCGTGCCCTTCATTCTGGTCTCCATCATCACCATCTTCCTCCACGGCATGCTGCGCAACGACGCCATCGGCTCCAACAAGGTCAGCAAGGCCTGGTCCACCGCCTTCGCCAAGATGAAGGCTCCCACCATCTCCCTGCTCGCCGCCGTGGCTCTCGTGTCCATCTTCAAGGGCACGGGCGTCAGCGAAGCCACCAACCACGTCTCCATGCCCATGGCTCTTGCCCAGTGTCTGGCTGACCTCGCCGGCGGCGCATGGCCTGCCCTCGCTTCCTATGTCGGCGGTCTCGGCGCGTTCATCACCGGTTCCAACACCGTGTCCGATATGCTCTTCGCCAACTTCCAGTGGGATATGGCCAAGACCCTCGGCTACACCGTGCCTCAGCACTTCGTCATCGTGGCTGCCCAGGGTGTCGGCGGCGCCATGGGCAACATGATCTGCATCCACAACATCGTGGCTGCCTGCGCCGTGCTCGGCCTCATCGGCAAGGAAGGCGACATCCTGCGCCGCACGGTCATCCCCTTCGTCCTGTACGGCATCGCCGTCGGCATCGTAGCCTTCATTCTCATGTAGGCAACCGTTCCCATCTTCAGAAAAGGCCGCCTCCTTTTCTGCTTTCCCTGCCGTAACGAACGGACTCTTTTTCTCTCCTGCGCACGCAATGGATTCTTTTCCCGACGCCGGATCTTGTCTGCCCGAGCGCTCCGGGCCATTCTGAACGTGCCGCATGCCGGCCAATCCACGGAGGTACCATGGAACAGCATTCCCTTTTCGAAAGTCGGCAGTCCCTCCCTCTCGCCGCAAGAATGCGTCCCCGTTCGCTGGAAGATTTCTTCGGACAGGAACATCTTCTCGGCAAAGACAGAGTTCTGCGCAGACTCATCGAGTCCGACCGCATCTGTTCCATGATCTTCTGGGGGCCTCCGGGCGTCGGCAAGACTACGCTGGCCCGCATCATTGCCGGACATACGAAATCAAACTTCATCGACTTCTCCGCCGTGACCAGCGGCATCAAAGAGATCCGCACCGTCATGCAGCAGGCGGAAAAAGATCGTCTCCGCGGAAGACGGACCATCGTTTTCGTGGATGAAATACACCGCTTCAACAAAGCCCAGCAGGACGCCTTTCTGCCTTTTGTGGAAAAGGGCAGCATCATCCTCATCGGCGCGACCACGGAAAATCCTTCCTTTGAAGTGAACGGCGCTCTGCTTTCCCGCTGCAAGGTCTTCGTTCTCCATCAGCTCTCCGTTCAGGACATGACGGCACTTCTGAAGCGCGCTCTTGCCGATCCCGAAGGTCTGGGACGGGAGCGCATCATCATGCCCGAACACATGCTGGACATCATCGCCGAATTCTCCAACGGCGACGCCCGTGCCGCTCTCTCCACGCTGGAAATGCTCGTTCTCAACGGAACGCCGACGGAAGACAGCATCACGCAGGACGACCTGGAACAATGCACGTCCCGCAGGTCCCTGCTCTATGACAAGAACGGCGAGGAGCACTACAATCTGATCTCCGCACTTCACAAATCCATGCGCAATTCCGATCCGGATGCCGCCGTGTACTGGCTGGCCCGCATGCTGGAAGCCGGTGAAGATCCGCTTTACATAGCCCGCCGCATCACGCGCTTTGCCAGCGAAGACATAGGTCTTGCCGATCCGCGCGCCCTGGATACGGCCGTTTCCGCGTATCAGGCCTGCCACTTCATCGGCATGCCCGAATGCTCCGTCCACCTTACGCAGGCCGTGGTCTATCTGTCGCTTGCTCCGAAGTCCAACAGTCTCTACGTCGCCTATACCCGCGCCAGAAAAGATGCCCTCTCCATGCTTGATGAACCCGTTCCCCTGCAGCTGCGCAACGCTCCCACAGCACTGATGAAGGATCTGGACTACGGCAAAGGCTATCAGTATGCGCATCATGCGGAAGAACGCCTTACCGCCATGCACTGCCTGCCTGATGCCCTGCTCGGACGAACATACTATGTTCCCACGTCGCAGGGCCTGGAAGAACGCTGCCGGCAGCGTCTTGAACGCATCCGGACATGGAAGCGGGAACACGAATCGGAGCATGCCGAGACGAAGTCTTCCCGGAAGGACAAGACATAGAGTTATATTCATTTAACTTTATTCGACTGATCATATTTCTTCGATCTACACTGGCATCCCGTCTCTTCCCTCAGGCAGGATGTCCGCATTGTCCGCAGTCCTCTCCTCCGACGCCTCTGTGCAGTCACGACAGAAGACGTCTCTGCCTTCCGGAAAGGAACTCTTTCGTCTTGCTCTGCCGCAGGCGGGACTCATGCTCTGTCATCTGGTCATTTCCATGACCGATGTCTGGACAACCGGACGACTGGGGGCAGAAGCGCAGGCCGTCACAGGTGTGGTGACACAGATCTTTGCGCTGCTCATGCTTCTGACCTCCCTCATCGCCAGCGGCTGTCTGACCACGGTGAGCCAGTCGCTCTGCGCCGGTCTGGAGCAAAGAGCCAACCGCTACACAGGACTCATTCTCATGCTTTCCGCCGTCACAGGCAGCGTCGTGGCGGCAGCGGCTCTTGTGCTTGCGCCGCTGCTTTTCATGTCATGAGCGTTTCCGAAGAGCTTCGTCCTGCGCTGTCGACCTTTTTCCAGGCCTACTGCTGCCAGCTGCCTTTCTATTACATGCTCATCATGATGAACTCCATCTTCCGTGCCTACAGAAAGGTATTTCTGCCGCTTCTCACGCTCCTTGTCATGATGCTTGCAAACCTCATCGGCGATCTCGGCTTCGGACTCGGATTCTTCGGATTTCCGGCTTTCGGCACCGCAGGCGTCGCATGAACGACCTTTGCCTGCGCCGTACTCGGACTGGTCAGCAATCTGACTCTTGCCAGACATTACGGTCTGCTCCGCCGCTCGACCTTCGCTCCATGGCGCTGGAACCGTCGGACAGCGCCCTATCTTTTCAGGGTAGGCATGCCTGCCGCCGCAGGACAGATCATCACGCACGCCGGCAGTCTGACGACCCTGGCCATCATCGGCCTTCTGCCCGGAAGCACCAACATTCTTGCCGGCATGAGCCTTGGAGGACGCGTACAGGGCATGCTCATGTTTCCACTGGCGGCGGTCAATATGTCCGTCGTCATACTGAGCGGGCATCTGCTCGGCAGCGGAGCAGGGGACGGTCTTTACCAGCTTCGGACGCAGAACCGCGCTGCGTACGGGGCTTCTGCCCCTTCCCCCCCGCCCTTCTGCTGTATCTGCTGCGGGAACCGGCCGCCTCCTGTTTCTCCGCCGATCCGCCCGTGCTGCAACAGGCTTCAACCTTTCTTGTGTTTGCCTGCCTTTCCCTACCATTCACGGCCATGACCGGCATGATGAACGCTTTTTTTCCGGAGCCGGCGCCACACCATTCTGTCATGCAGGATCGGCGCCGTGACATGCTGGGTCGTGGACATACCGCTCTCCCTGATGCTCGGACCGGGGATTCATTTCGGCGCAGCCGGCGTGTATGCGGCCGGAACAATGGGACAAATTGCCGCCTTTCTCTGTATGCTCCGCATCTTCCGCGAAAAAAAATGGCTTGAATACGGTCTGCGAAAACGGCACACTGCCTGA
>USNI01000151.1 GCA_900555975.1 uncultured Desulfovibrio sp.
TCGGCAATGTCCCGCCCAAGGGCATCGCCATGCCGTTCATCAGCTACGGCGGCAGCAGCCTGCTCGCAAACATGATCTGCGCCGGACTTCTGCTCAACTATTCTCGAACCGCACGGGAGTAAGCATGCCCCTTCGCATCATCATCACCACCGGCGGCACGGGCGGACACATCTTTCCCGCCATCGCCGTCATCGAGGCGCTGAAAAAGCGCAGACCCGACATCGACGTCCTGTTCGTGGGCGGACTGTACGGTCCGGAAAAGGATCTCGTCAGACGCGCGGGCGTCGTCTTCGAGGGCCTGCCCGTGCGCGGCTTCATCGGACGCGGTCCGAAGGCCGTTCCCGCCATGCTCGCCATGCTGCGCGGCATCGTGCGCGCCGCGGGCATCGTGCGCCGCTTCCGGCCCGACGCCGTCATGGGCTTCGGCGGATACGCCGGCTTTGCCGCCGTGTTCGCGGCGCATCTTCTGGGTCGCCCCTGCGCTCTGCACGAACAGAACGCCGTTCCCGGCGCCGCCAACCGCATGCTCGGCCGTCTGGTGAACCGCGTCTGCCTCTCCTGGGCGCAGGCCTCCGCGGACGCCGGCTTCCCGCCGGAAAAATGCGTGCTTACCGGCAATCCCATCCGCGCGGACATCGCGGCCCTCGGCAGCAGATCCTCCGTGCGCGAAGGCACTCCGCATCTTCTCGTCATGGGCGGCTCCCAGGGCGCACGGGCCATCAACAACATGGTCGTCGCCATGCTGCCCGCCCTGCGCGAAGCCGGCATCGACATCCTGCATCAGACCGGCGCCTCCGAATACGAAGCCGTGCGTCTTTCCTATCTTGCGGCGGGCATCAGTCCCGAAGAGACCGACCGCATCGTGCATCCCTTCCTGCACGACATGGCCGAGGCCTATGCCTCCTGCGATCTCGCCCTCTGCCGCGCGGGCGCCACGAGCATGGCGGAACTGGCCGCCACAGGCACGCCCGCGGTGTTCATTCCCTTCCCCTTCGCGGCCCACGACCATCAGACCGGCAACGCCCGTGCCATGCAGAACGCCGGCGGCGGCATACTTCTGCCGCAGAAGGAGGCCGAACACATGTCGCAGGAAGGAACGCTCGCACCCATGCTCATCGACATCCTGAAGGACAGGGACCGTCTTGCCGCCATGCGGAAAGGCGCGCTCTCCATGTCCCGCCCGGACGCGGCCGACGCCGTGGCCGAGGAACTTCTGGCCCTCGTGCCCGACAACTCCAACTAATCCGGAAGACTCATGAACAACAAGATTCGTGCCATTCATATGATAGGCATCGGCGGCTCAGGCATGAGCGGCATCGCCGAAGTGCTCCTCAATCTGGGCTACACCGTCCACGGCTCCGACCTCGCCAACAGCGCCACGGTGCAGCGTCTGCGCTCGCTCGGCGCCGTGATCCATCTGGGCCATGCCGCCGAAAATCTCGGCGACGCGCAGGTGGTGGTGCGCTCCTCGGCCGTGTCCGACTACAATCCCGAAGTGCAGGCCGCCCGCGAACGCGGCATTCCCGTCATTCCCCGCGCCGAAATGCTGGCCGAACTCATGCGCCTGCGCACCGGCATCGCCGTGGCGGGCACCCACGGCAAGACCACCACGACCTCGCTCACCGCGGCCATCTTCGACGCCGCAGGACTCGATCCCACGGTCATCATCGGCGGTCTGCTCAACGCCTACCGCGCCAACGGCCATCTCGGACAGGGCGAGTATCTCATCGCCGAGTCCGACGAGTCCGACGGTTCCTTCCTCTGCCTCTTTCCCATCATCAACGTGGTCACCAACGTGGACTACGATCACATCGACCACTACGGCACGCAGGAAGCCATCGACGACGCCTTCGCCGCCTTCATGAACAAGGTGCCCTTCTACGGCATGAACGTGATCTGTGCGGACGATCCCGGCGTGCGCCGTCTCATTCCCCGCATCAAGCGTCCCTTCCTCACCTACGGCTTCGGCCGCGACTGCCGCATCCGCGGCGAGATCGTCGAGTGCGGCGCGACGAACGTCTTCCATGTCTGGCTGCGCAGCCGCGAGGGACAGGAAAGGAAGATTCTGGAAAACGTCACGCTCTCCCAGCCCGGACGCCACAACATTCTGAACGCGCTCGCGGCCATAGGCGTGGCGCTTCAGGCGGGCATCTCCCCTGAAAAGTGCGCCGAAGGTCTTGCCGGCTTCTCCGGCGTGGGCCGCCGCTTCGAGTTCAAGGGCGAGAAGATGGGCGTCACCGTGATCGACGACTACGGTCATCATCCCACCGAGATCCAGGCCACCATCCGCACCGCGCGTCAGGTCTTTCCCGGACGCCGCCTCGTCATGGTGTTCCAGCCGCACCGCTTCTCCCGCACGCAGGCGCTGTTCGGCGAGTTCTGCCAGACCTTCGGCGACGTGGACAAGCTCTATCTCACCGAAATCTACCCCGCAAGCGAAGCGCCCATTCCCGGCGTGAACGGCGTGAACCTCGCGCTCGGCATACGGCAGTTCTCCAAGACCGACGTCTGCTACAAGCCGAACTTCGACGAAGTGGTGGAAGAACTGAAGAAGGATCTGCGGCCCGGCGACGTGCTCATCACCCAGGGGGCGGGCAGCGTGACCACCGTCGGTCCCAGAGTGCTGGAGAACATGGCGTGAGAATCCTCCAAAGACCGGAACTTGCTCCGCTCACGACGCTCGGACTCGGCGGCCGCGCCCTTGCGGAAATCCGTCTCGACGTCCCGGATGACTGCGAACGCCTGTCCGAAACGCTCAGCCGCACGGGCGGCTTCGTGCGCGTGCTCGGCGGGGGCAGCAATCTGCTCGTGCACGACGGCGATCTGCCCTTCGTGGTGCTGCGGCCGCTCTTCGGCGCCGCAGATGCGGACGGTCATGCGCAGGATCCGGTCATTGTCGGCGAAGAGGACGGAACGGACGGGCAGCGCGTGCTCATCCGCGCAGGCGCCGGCATGCGGGTGCCGCATCTTCTTTCCTGGTGCGCAAGGCATGATCTCGCCGGTCTGGAGGGACTCGTGGGCGTGCCCGGACGCCTCGGCGGCGCCGTGGCCATGAACGCCGGCGCCTACGGATGCAGCACCGCTCCGCTTCTGCGTTCCCTTGACGTGTTCACCCCCGAAAGGGGACTGCACACGCTCTCTCCGGAAGGCTGGCAGGCCGGCTACCGTCATTTTTCCCTCGCCTCGCCGTGCGCGTGGTACATGAGCGTGTCCGCGCTTCTTTCGCTGCGCAGGGCCGCTCCGGGCAGCGTGAGGGCCGTCATGAAGGAAAATCTCCTGCACAAGAAGAGCGGTCAGCCCGTGCACGAGCACACGGCGGGCTGCGTGTTCCGGAACCCCGAAGGCCGGTCCGCAGGACTCCTTCTGGATCAGGCGGGCATGAAGGGCAGACGTCGCGGGGCCATGTTCTTCTCTCCCATGCACGCGAACTTTCTCGTCCATGACGTGCGCTGCGGCATTCCCGGCTCCGCCGCAGACGCCCTGGCCCTCATCGAGGAGGCGAAGGGCGCCGTGCGCGAACGTTTCGGCGTCGAGCTTGTCATGGAAGTGAAGGAGTGGGGTCATGGCCCTGACGAACGGTAACCGCTCCCGGCGCAACACCTACGCGCAGAAGAGAAAAAGCGCGGCCGA
>USNI01000152.1 GCA_900555975.1 uncultured Desulfovibrio sp.
GCGGACGATGTCCGCAGGCCTTTTCCTTAAGAAAAGATGAAAGGCCCCGGTCCAAAGACCGGGGCCTTCGTGTTTTCTGAGGCTGAGCGCGTTACGGTCTGGGGGCGAGAGCCTGCCGGATGTCCTGTTCCAGGACGGCGGCGTCGGGAAGGCCGTCATATGAGAACGGAAGAGACCGGGCCCCGGCGACGGTACGGGATGCGCAGGTCAGGATCTGGCGACGAGCAGAAGGAGCATGTACTGGTTGCGGCTGGTCTGCACGAGGAAGCGTTCCTGCACGTGCAGGGAGGGATCCTTTTCCAGTGCGGCGGGAGGCGTGGTGTCGGTGTCAAGAAGCAGGAATTTCTGATCGGGCACGTCGCTGAAGGAGGCGATTCTTGTGGTGTCGCGACCGATTTCCCATTCTTCGGTGGGGCCGAAGTTGTCGAAGGAGTAGCAGGGCAGACCCTTGATGCGGGGCAGCGTGCGCAGTTCCTCAAGCGAGCAGGTGGGCGGCGTTTTCTGAACCACGGGTCTGGTGGAGCCCATGCGGAAGGAGGCCAGAACCACGAGAAGCACCATGATGCAGGATACGGGCACCACGAGCGTCGGGCATTTCAGTCCCAGGGCGCCGAGAGCGGCACAGAGCAGGGCGAAGACGAGGGCGTAGAGCAGATAGTCGCCGTGGCTGACGCCGACAAAGATGCAGATGCCCGCGGCCGCCAGCGTGCCGAGACCGAGATGCACGGTGATGATGCGCTTTTCCAGGCGGGAGAGGGAGCGGTTTTCCAGTCCCTTCACCCAGTGCCGGAGGGTGCAGGCGGTGAGAAGGGCCAGCGGCACCATGGCGGGCATGAGATAGCGTTCCTTTTTTTCGGGCACGAGGGAGAGCAGCAGCAGGGAGAGCAGGAACCAGCAGAGCAGGAAGTTCATGTCGGTGCCGTTTTCGCGGCTTCTGTCCAGCCAGCGGTGGAAGAGACCGGCAAGGGAAGGCAGCGCCCAGGCGCCGGCGAAGGCGGGGAAGGAGAGATAGAAGAAGAAGGAGGCCGTATGCATGGTGCTCCATGCGTTCACCTCGCCCTGAGCCACGGAGGCGGCCACATGGGGTACGGCGAGGTAGACGTAGACGTACCAGAGCGAGCCGAGCAGACATCCGCCTGCGAGGATGACGGCGAGTCGTTTCCAGGGGACGGGTCTGCGGAAGATGAGCAGTGTGACGAGGAAGGGAAGCAGCATGGTGTAGAGCTGCACGGGACCTTTGCTGAGCACGGAGGCCGCCATGAGGAGCACGCCAGCGAGGAGCCATCCGCGCCCCTGCTGCATGAGGGCGGTGAGCGCGCCGGTCATGAAGACCACGGAGTAGATGTCCCAGGAGTTGGTGGTGCCGAGCTTGAGGGTGAGCAGCATGGAGGAGATCACGAGTCCTGCGCGGAAGGCGGTTTTTTCGTCGCCGAACAGGACGCGGAACAGATCGAAGCAGAAGACGCCGAGAAGTCCCGTGACGAGAATGACGGGCAGGTGCAGGGCGAACATGGAAGGGGTGTCGCTCAGCAGGAAGACGGGCGCGGTGAGCCAGACGGGCAGGGGCGGCTTGTTGAGCCGGATTTCGGTGTAGAGATGAGGGATGAGCCAGTCGCCGTCGAGGGCCATGGACTGCGCGGAGATGAGCGTGCGGGCTTCCATGATGCTGGTGCCGAAGACGTAGACGAGCGGCAGAAGGAGGAGCACGGAAAAGACGTAGAGGGCAAGGCGCTGTTTCATGAGGAGCCTCCGGCGGCTTCACGAGGATTGTCTGGAGGATGCGGAACGCGCGCTTCGCAGACCTATCACGATGTTTCTGGCATAGGCGGCGAGTCCGAGGGCCTGACCGAGGATGAGAACGATGTCGAGCCGCAGGACGGCGTAGAGACAGATGAGCAGGGAGCCTGTGAGACTGATGACCCAGAAGCCCATGGGCAGGACGGAGACATGTCTGCGGGAGGAATACCACCACTGATAGACGAAGCGCAGGGTGAAGAGCGCCTGACTGAAGCAGCCGAAGAGAAGCAGCGGGAGGGGAATGTCGGGATTTCGGAACAGCGTTCCGGCGGGGTCTGCGCCGCCGAGGAAGAGACTGACGGCGGCGAGGATGGGGGTGACGAGCAGAAGCGCGCGCAGAACCGGCGCGCATTTATGCCAGATGCCGCTGGCATTGAGATTCCAGAGATAGATGTAGTAGGAGATGAACTGTCCGAGAATGATGGCGAAGTCGTTTCTCAGCCAGCCGTAGATCATGAGCAGATAGGAGCCGCAGATGCTGAACACCCAGAAGAGGGATGGCGAGATGATTTTTTTCGCCCGTTCCGTCTTGATCCACTGATGGAGCATGCGCAGGGAGAAGAAGCCCTGGGCGAGCAGGCCCACACTGGTGGTCAGCAGATATTCCTTCATGCAAGTATCCTTGAAAAACGCCCTGTTCTGCCGGGCGGAAGAAGTGGCGCAACGGTCGGAGCGGCCGGCGTTTCACGGCTCCGGCACGGCGGGCAGGGCGTGCGTGGTCGGGGAGGGATCAGTCCTTCCGGAGGTTTTCGGAGGCCACCTTGTAGGTGATGTGCCTTTTCTGCATCCAGCGCACGGCGAGGCAGTCGATGAAGGGAGCAAGGAGTCTGTTCCACAGATGGAACTTGGACACGCCCGCGACGCGCGGAAAATGGGAGACGTTCACCTGCTTGACCCGGCCGCCTTCGAGCTGGACGAGTGCCGGAAAGAAGCGGTGCATGCCCTTGAAGAAGGGCAGGGAGCGGGCGATGCCGGTATGCATGACCTTGAGCGGACAGCCGGTGTCGCGGGCGCCGTCCTTCACCATCATGCGCCGGAAGCCGTTGGCGATGCGGGACTGGAGCTTCTTGAAGCCGGTGTCCCTGCGGTTGGCGCGCACGCCGGTGACGAGTTCGTATTCGGCGAGATGGGGCGTGAGCAGATCGAGTTCCTCGGGCGCGGTCTGAAGATCGGCGTCGATGTAGGCGAGGTAGGGGGAACAGACCTGATCCATGCCAGCCTTGAGCGCGCTGCTCAGTCCGGTATTGCAGGAAAGCTCGATGAAGAAGAAATCCCTGTTGGCGTCGCAGGCGGCGCGTATGCGCTCTCCGCTTCGGTCGGTGGAGCCGTCGTTGATGAACAGCACGCAGGAGGACATGCCCGCGCGGGGCAGGTAGGCGGCAAGACGGGAGGAGAGGGCCTCCATGTTGTCTTCTTCGTTGTAGACGGGAACGAGTATGGTCAGATCATAGGAGGCGGTCTGATTGTGCTGGCTGTTCATGGGCGGTCTCCGCGGCGCGGCGGCGCCGTCAGGAAGGGGTGAGGAAGAGATCCGGAAAAGGCGCATCCGGGCCGGGAAGGGAGGATCTTCCCTTTCCGGACGCGCCGGGTGGGGAAGTCAGGATTCGCGGATGGGGTTGGCATCGGACAGATACCAGTCCACGAAGCGGCCTATGCCTTCGGCAAGGGGCGTGGACGGAGAAAAGTTCGTGACGTTCCTGAGTTTCGTGGTGTCGGCATAGGTCTGATGCACGTCGCCCTTCTGCATGGGCAGCATCTGCATCTCGGCCTTTTTTCCCAGCGCGTTTTCCAGCGTATGGATGAAGTCCATGAGCT
>USNI01000153.1 GCA_900555975.1 uncultured Desulfovibrio sp.
TCATAGGAAGCGTTTATGCCATTCAGCCTTCAGGAATGCTGTCCGAGTTCGTTCTGCAGGGGTTCTGCGGCGCGCTGACGACGTTTTCCACCTTTTCACTGGACAGCTTCCGACTGCTTCAGCAGGGATATGCAGGCAAGGCTGCCGCCAATGTGCTGCTGAACATGACGCTCGGACTGGGTGCCGCTGTTGCCGGTCTTTCCCTGTTCCATCATGCGTAGTCGCGGTGGTACGAAAACAATGTGCAGCAGCTGACGGCATGCACGGAACGCACGCGGGGAAAGAAATATGACTCAATTCATGAAACAGGTTCTTGCGGTACTTTGCGGCGGCGCACTCGGTGCGGTCTGTCGTGTTGAACTGAGCAGGATGGTCATGGTCGGCATGGGAATTGTTTTCCCGCTGGGCATATTGTGCGTCAACATGCTTGGGTCCTTCCTGCTGGGACTGCTCATGGGAGCGGTTTCCCGCGTCAAATACGGCTATCCCACGGCGACGGCGTTCTTGGCTACGGGCTTTTTCGGGGGATTCACCACCTTTTCTTCCTTCGCACTCGATACGGTACTGCTCTGGGATGCCGGTCATGCCGTCTTTGCGCTGCTCAATGTCGGACTGAACACGGCTCTCTGCATCGGACTGGCCGGTCTCGGCTGGACGCTCGCGGCTCCGCGTTCCGAAAGGCGGGCATGAGTCTCTGGAGCGTCTATCTTCTCCGCTGTTCCGACGATACGCTTTACTGCGGTGTAACTACCAATGTGCAGAGAAGGCTTGCCATGCACAACGGAGTCCTGCCCGGCGGAGCAAAGTATACAAGAGGCCGGAGGCCTGTGAAGCTTCTGATCAGCGTCAATGGACTGGAAAGGGGAGCGGCGCTGAAGCTGGAGCATGAAGTGAAAAAGCTGCCCCGGGCTGAAAAGCTGGACGCGCTGATGCGGCATGAGCACAGAGACCCGGAAGAATAAGGTCCTTTTTTCGAAGAGGGCCTTTTTGTTTTACTCTGCCGTGGAACATGAACCGAAGTGGGAAGGCAGACTGTTCTTCAGACTGCCCGCAACGCGTCAAGGGTCTCCACACTTGACCGCAATGACGTGCGGGAATATGCTCTAGCCTCCTTCGGCCGCCCTCGCTCAAGACGGTCAAGAACTCTATTCAAGGGTGTTGAAATGCGCAACTTTATTAACTTTTTTCATAATTTTCGCATAGGTGTCCTTCTGATGGCGATGATGGCTTTTGCCATGCCCTGTCAGGCCGCAACCATGGTGGACATCTATGGTCCCGGCCAGAATCAGATCAATCTTGCCATGGCTGCTCCGCTGACTGCACCCAATCAGCGTGCGACGGCCCTCGGCGCCGAGCTGAATGATGCCATCAATGCCGATCTCAATTTTCTGCCGTTCATGAAGCTGACTTCTCCTGCCGCCGTGCTCGGCGGTACGGTGCTTTCCGCATGGCAGGGGGATCAGGTCGATTTTCGCCGTTTCCAGATAGCAGGTGCCGACCTTCTGGTGACGGCACACTGGCCTTCCGGGGACAGGGAAAACAGCACGGTGGAGCTTCGTGTCTTTGAAACCTATTCGGGCAAGTTCGTGTTCGGCAATGCATATGCCGGTGTGACGCATGCCGAAGTTCCCAATGTGGCCGACCGCTTCTGTGATGATCTTATGGAAGCTCTTACCGGCGCCCGTGGCTTCTTCAGCAGTTCCCTGGCCTTTGTGAAGGGTGACGGCCGCAAACGTGACGTGTGGGTGGTGCGTGCCACCGGCAGGGATCTGCGTCAGGTCACCAATATCCCCGGCTCCGCCATGTCTCCGTCCTGGTCTCCCGACGGACGCTATGTGGTGTTCAGCCATCTTGACGACAGCACGCATGCCCTCGGCATATGGGATCGCCTGAACAATACGGTGAAGCGCGTGCGTTTCCCCGGCAATACCGTCATTGGTCCGTGCTTTTTGCCCGACAACCGTGTGGCGGTAAGTCTTTCCACAGGACACTATCCCGACATCTTTCTTTTGAACCGTCAGTTCCAGCGGGAGCGTCCTCTGGAACAGAGCGCGGCCATCAACGTGTCGCCTTCCTTCGATTCCACGGGAACCAAGATGGCCTTCACCTCCAGCCGGCTCGGCAGTCCGCAGGTCTTTCTGAAGGATTTTACCACGGGAACCGTGACGCGCGTGAGCATGGACGGCTCCTACAATTCCGAACCCTGCATCAGTCCCGACGGTACGCTCATAGCCTATACCAAGGCCACGCCTTCCGGTTTCCGTATCTTCGTGCATGACATGGTGACGGGCTACGAGCAGCAGATTTCCTTCGGTCCCGGGCGGGATGAACAGCCTGCCTTTGCTCCCGACAGCTACTTTGTCGCCTTCACGTCCACCCGGAGCGGTACTTCCCAGATCTATCTCACGACACGTCATGGCGGAGAGGCCAAGCACGTGCCTACCGGACCGGGAAATGCCTCCTTCCCCAGCTGGGGAAAGTAAAATAATTTAAATTTCTTGGCGAAATCCCCCCCCGCCAAGCTTGACAACATTATGGGCGAGGGTAATATGCCCTTCTGCCCGATACGTGCAGTTTTCTTTCCATGCTCTAAAAATTAAGAGGGAAGAGCTGGAGAGAGAAATATTATGTTTAACTCTCAGGAGGAGTTATCATGAAATCTTTGAAGTCTTTTGGCCTGGTTATGGTTCTGGCTCTGGCTCTCGGCATGGGCGCCGGCTGCGCTAAGAAGAACGCTGAAGTGGAAAACGTGGAACCCGCTCCCGTGGCCACCACTTCCGCTGTTGACGCTGCTGCCCAGCAGATCACCGACGGCGTTGTGTACTTTGATTTCGACAAGTACGACATCAAGGCTGAATACCGCGACATGCTGCAGCAGAAGGCTGAACTCATGAAGCAGTATCCTTCCATCCGCGTCCGCATCGAAGGCAACTGCGACGAACGCGGCACGCAGGAATACAACCTCGCCCTCGGCGAACGTCGTGCCCGCGCTGCCTATGAATACATGATCCGTCTCGGTGTGCCTGCCGAACAGCTCGACATCATCTCCTACGGCAAGGAACGTCCCGCCGTTGAAGGTACCGGTGAAGCTGTGTGGGCCAAGAACCGTCGTGATGAATTCAACGTCATCGCCCGCTAAGTTCTAGCTGACATCAGGCTGCCCTGTATCCTTCTGCAGGGCAGCCTTTTTTCTTCGGGGCGTGGCGCAGGGGTAGCGCGTCTGCTTTGGGAGCAGAAAGTCGCTGGTTCAAATCCAGTCGCCCCGACCAGAAAAACATGAAGCCCGCAGGGAATATGGTTCCCTGCGGGCTTCATGTTTTTCTGAGAATGGCAGATGATCGGATGCGTGTGGCAAAAGCTGGAGATACGGCGAGAGGGGAATGAGCGACGGCACACGGAGCTGGAGCGTCGACATGAATAAGCGTCGTTTATGAATTGACGTTTTCAAAATTTGGAAGAGAATCCTGTTGATGCGGAGATTTTTTTGAGAAGGAAATGCGAGGGGGCTGTGAAAATGGATTGACAAAAACGCTTTGTCAATGAAATCCTTTTCATGCCTCCGGACGGATTCCGGGCCGGAGCGTGAAACATCCTTCGAAATTTTGAAGAG
>USNI01000154.1 GCA_900555975.1 uncultured Desulfovibrio sp.
TGGTCGCCGAACTCAACCGGAACATCGTTGCCAGAGACAACTTCGCTGCCGTACGTCTCAACCCGGGCGACAGCCTGGAACTCCTGCATTTCGTGGGAGGAGGTTAATATGCAGCAGACCGACAAGCTTGTCATAGGCGGCGTGGAACTGGAAAGCCGTCTCTTCATCGGCACCGGAAAGTACAGCGACGACGCTCTCATCCCGGCCGTCTGCGAGGCCAGCGCCTCTCAGGTGATCACCGTGGCCATGCGCCGCGTGGACAAGGGCGGCACAGGCGTCATGGGACACATTCCGTCGTCCATGCGCCTGCTTCCCAACACTTCCGGAGCTCGCAGCGCCGAGGAAGCGGTGCGTCTCGCCCGTCTGGCCCGCGCCGCCGGCTGCGGCGACTGGATCAAGATCGAAGTCATTTCAGACACGCGCCATCTGCTGCCCGACGGCTATGAAACAGCCAGGGCAACGGAAATCCTGGCCGGCGAAGGCTTCACAGTTCTTCCCTACATCAATCCCGACCTCTACGTGGCCCGCGCCTGCGTGAATGCCGGCGCCGCCGCCGTCATGCCCCTCGGCGCTCCCATCGGAACCAACCGCGGCCTGCGCACGCGCGAAATGATCGGCATTCTCATTGAGGAAATCGATCTTCCCATCGTGGTGGATGCCGGCATAGGCCTTCCCTCCCATGCCTGCGAAGCCATGGAAATGGGGGCGGCGGCGTGCCTGGTCAATACCGGCATCGCCTCTTCCAGAAATCCCGTGGCCATGGCCGGAGCCTTCCGACGCGCCGTGGAAGCCGGCCGTGCGGCCTTTCTGGCCGGAGCCGGAGCCGTAAGTGCCGGGGAAGCCGTGGCATCCTCGCCTCTTACGGGATTTCTCCGCTGAACGCACATCCTGAAGAACTTTTTCCACACGCTCTTCAGACAAAGGACGGTCGGCACAGCCCGCCCTTTCGTCTCCGCCTGCGTCCCGCGAATCACGAAAAAGACGCTCGTACGCCGTCCGTCATCCTTTTCCATGCAACACAGAGGTTCCTCTCATGAATACCCCCGTTCTGGCTGACACCTTCGCGCCGGGAGAGGCGCATTTCGACGAATGTCTGGCCGAGTGGCCGCGAGAACGCCGCGAAGCTCTTGCCGCCTCCGTTACGGAGCGCGACGTGCTTGAGGCTCTGCACAAGGACGTCCTTCATCCTGCGGATTTCATGGCGCTTCTCTCTCCCGTCGCCGCGCCCTTTCTGGAACAGATGGCCGGGCGTTCCCGGGACATCACGCTCCGCTTCTTCGGTCGCTCCGTCAATCTCTTCTCTCCTCTGTACATTTCCGACATCTGCACGAATCACTGCCGCTACTGCGGATTCAATGCCGACAATCATCAGAAACGCCGTCACCTCACCGTGGATGAAGCCGCCGCAGAGGCCTTTGCTCTGGCCGATGCCGGCATCAGCCACATTCTGCTGCTCACAGGAGACGCACGTCACATCGCGTCTCCGGCATACATCGCGGCCGTGGCCAGCCGCATCAAGCCCCGCTTCGCTTCCGTGGGCGTGGAGGTCTATTCCCTGACGCTGGAGGAATACCGTCTGCTCATCCGCAGCGGAGTGGACAGCATGACCATGTTCCAGGAAACCTACAACCAGGACCTTTACGAGTGGCTGCACCCGGCAGGTCCCAAACATGACTTTCTGTGGAGACTGAACACCCCCGCCCGGGCGGCACGGGCCGGCATGCACAGCGTGGGCATAGGCGCGCTCATGGGCCTTGACGACTTCATTCACGACGCTTTCTGCACGGGACTGCACGCATGGTGGCTGCAGAAGCACTTTCCCGGCGTGGACATCGGGCTTTCCGTTCCCCGCATGTGCCCGCATGAAGGCAGCTTTGAGGTGAAGCACGGCGTGGACGACCGCACATTCGTTCAGTACATCGCCGCGCTGCGCTGTTTCCTCCCCCGCTGCGGCATCACCGTATCGAGCCGGGAAAGCGCGGACATGCGCAATCACATCGTGCCCATAGGCGTCACCCGCGTCTCTGCTGGCGTGTCCACGGCCGTGGGCGGACGTGTGGTGGAAGCGGAAAATTCCGGACAGTTCGACATCTCCGATCATCGTTCCGTTCTGGAAATGACCCGTGATCTGGCGGCCATCGGCTATCAGGCCGTAGCCAAGGACTGGGAAGCCTGCGACTTCTGATCATGATGGACGGCGTGCTTTCCTGTTTCACGGACGCACAGCGTCTTCGGCTGGAGTCCGCCCGCATAGGCATTGCCGGAGCAGGCGGACTCGGCTCCAATGCGGCCATGATGCTTGTCCGTTCCGGCGTCGGTCATCTTGTTCTTGTCGACTGCGACACGGTGGAAGCCTCCAATCTCAACCGCCAGCACTACTTTCCCGGACATGTCGGACAGCCGAAGGTGGAGGCGCTGAAACAGCAGCTGCTTGCACTGAATCGGGATCTGGACGTGGAGACCCGCATGATGCGCCTGGATGAAAAAAACATTCCCAGCATGCTGGCAGCGGCGGAACTGTGGATCGAAGCGCTGGATGATGCCGCGGTCAAAACGATCTTCGCCTCCGCGGCTCTGGCCGCAGGCAAGCCCGTCATCTGCGGATCCGGCATGGGCGGCTTCGGAGGATTCGCCATGAAACGACGCCGCCTGGGCTGCATGACCGTGGTGGGCGACATGCAGACCGATGTTGCGGCCCGTCCTGCGCTCGCTCCGCGCGTGATGCAGTGCGCGGCCATGCAGGCCGACGCCGCTCTGGAATGGCTGCTCACCGGAACCATTAAAGAACTGCTTTAAGGATTTACCATGCCCCGCATACTCCCCGGAGATACCGACATCTATGCCCTCACGGATTCTCGTCTGGCGCTCGGCCGCAGCGTGGAGGAACAGGCCCGTGCCCTGCTTGCGGCCGGAGTGAAGATTCTTCAGTACCGCGAAAAGCACGCGCATGCCGGACGCATGCTTGAGGAATGCCGCCTGCTGCGCCGTCTCACGCTGGAAGCCGGCGCGTGCTTCATCGTCAACGACCATGTGGACATCGCCCTGCTCACGGATGCCGACGGCGTGCATGTCGGGCAGGAGGATCTTCCCGTGCAGGAGGTACGCCGCCTGCTCGGCCCGGACAGGATCATAGGCCTGTCCACGCACAACCCGGAACAGGCAAAAGCTGCGGCGGCGGCCGGAGCCGACTACATAGGCGTCGGTCCCATTTTCGCCACGCAGACCAAGGAAGACGTCTGTGATCCCGTGGGGTTCTCCTATCTGGAATGGGTCGTGCGGAACATACGCCTTCCCTTTGTGGCCATAGGAGGCATCAAGGAGCACAACATCACGGAAGTGGTCAGACGCGGCGCGCGCTGCTGCGCACTTGTCTCGGAACTTGTCGGCGCTCCCGACATAGCGACCAAGGTGCGTGCGGTCCGCAACGCCATGCATGCGGCGGACTGATCTCCCGACCGGCAGGGAATCGGCATTCTCCGATGTCGGAAATTCTCCTTCCGCCCTGCCGCCATCCGGGCGCCATGCCGCCGCAAGCACGTCTTCAAAGCGCCTTTCAGTCTCCGGCCGACAGCACGGGCATGATGCGAGGCTCCTTCCATTCCGGATAT
>USNI01000155.1 GCA_900555975.1 uncultured Desulfovibrio sp.
CGCTCGGACCGGCTCCCCGATGGGAGGACGTGCCCGCCCGCTACGATCGCCCCGAGGAACTCATCGAGTCCATCCGTCCTCTCGGCTGCGGCGAGCATCCTGCGCTGCCTGAACTCAAAAAGGCCATCAAGGACGCTCTTGCCGAAGGTCTCGAAGGCGTGCTCGGCTGGAAGATGGGCTTTGACGCCATTCATGCCGAACCCGTGTTCATGACCACGCCCGAGGAAGTGGATGACCTGATCTGGGGGCCCTTCAACGTGCACAATCTCGCCGTGTATCTGCCCCAGTACAAGGGACGCAAGATCGGCGTGGTGGTCAAGGGCTGCGACAGCAAGGGCGTTGTGGAACTTCTGGCCGAAAATCTCATTTCCCGCGAGGACGTGAAGATCTTCGGCATGGGCTGCAACGGCACCGTGAGTCTGCCCCGCATTCTCGCGAAGCTTCCCGAAGGCGCGAAGATCGAATCCTGCACCGGCCGCGGCAACAGGATCACGGTGACCGCCGCCGGTCAGGAATACGAAATGACCATGGCGGAAGTGGCGCAGGACAAGTGCCGTCTGTGCACCAGGCCCAACGCCGTGCTTTCCGACGTGTTCGTGGGCAATCCCACCACCGAACCCGCGGCTCCGGCCGACGGCCGTCTTCCCGGGCTGCGCTTCCTCGACTCCCTGAGCCTTGAGGAGCGCATGGGCTACTGGAAGGGACAGATGGAACGCTGCATCGCATGCCACGCCTGCCGGGGCGCCTGTCCCATGTGCGTGTGCCGCGATCACTGCGTGTCCGACACGCGCGATCCCGCGTGGGTCACGCAGGAGGACACCGTGCAGCAGAAGCTGTTCTTCCAGCTCATCCACGCCCAGCATCTCGCCGGTCGCTGCACGGGCTGCACCGAATGCGAACGCGCCTGTCCCATGGATATCCCCGTGTTCGCGCTCAAGCAGCAGTTCGGCAGCATGATTCAGAAGATCTTCAGCTACGGCGCGGGCCTCGATGTGAATGCCACGCCTCCGCTGCTCACCTATCAGGTGGAAGAACCGACTATCAAGGAGCATGATCTGGCATGAGCAGTCTCCTTTTCGCAACACCGAAAGATCTGACGAGCTGGCTTGCGAAGCTGGCCTCGGACCATCGCGTGCTGGCTCCCCGTCAGGAAGGCCCCAGCGTGGTCTTTCGTCCCCGGACGGCCGAACAGCTCGCCTCCGCCGACATCGATGCGCTCCTGCGTCGTGCGACGGCTTCTCCCAAGCAGGCCATGCTTCCGCAGTGCGAAACGCTGGTGACCTTCAAGTCCGTCAAGGACGCCGAAGATCCCTCCAGGCTGACCACGACGCTTGAGGCTCCCACGGAGGCCGAACCCACGGTGCTCTTCGGCTGCCGTCCCTGCGACGCCCGCGGCTTCGTGGTGCTCGACCGTCCCTATCTGGAAGGCAGGTTCAAGGATCCCTACTACGGCGCCCGCCGCGAGGCCACGGTCATCGTGACGCAGGCCTGTCCCTCGGCCTTCTCGTCCTGCTTCTGCAACTGGGTGGGCAGCCATCCTTCCGACAGGGAAGGCTCGGACATCCTCTTCACCGCCGTGGAAGGCGGTTTCGTGCTGGAAGTCGTCACGGAAAAGGGACAGGCTCTTCTGGAAGGCGCGGGCTTTGCCGACGCCTCCGACAGAGCCGCGGATGTCGAGGCCGCCCACGAGGCTGCCGCAGCCTCCCTGCCTTCGCCCTCCACGCTGACCGACGTGCCCGCCAAAGTGGCCGCGCGCTTCACCGACATCGCCTTCTGGGAGAAGGAAACGGTCAAGTGCCTTTCCTGCGGCGCCTGCACCTATCTGTGTCCCACCTGCCAGTGCTTCACCATCACCGATGAAGGCTCGCAGCTGGACGGTCGCCGTCTGCGCAGCTGGGATTCCTGCATGACCCCGCTGTTCACGCTGGAAACCAGCGGACACAATCCCCGGCCCACCAAGGCCGAGCGCATGCGCAACCGCATCAGCCACAAGTTCAGCTTCTATCCCGAACGCTACGACGGCTTCTTCTCCTGCGTGGGCTGCGGCCGCTGCGTGGTGAGCTGCCCCGTGTCTCTGGACATCCGTCACATGGTGAAGGCCGCCGTGGAAGGCGTGGTTCTTGACGCCGGCAGGTCCGGCGGACCGGCGGAAGCCCCTGCTCCTGAAAAGGCTGCTGCGGAAGCTCCCGCGCCGGAAAAGGCGGAGGAAAAGGCTCCCGCTGAGGACGTGAAGGCTCCTGTCGAAGCCGCCGCCCCCGAGGCTCCGGCTGCCGTGGAAGCTGCTGCGGCGGAACCTGCGGAAGTTGCCGCTCCCGAAGCGGCCGCTCCTGCGGAAGCTCCCGCAGAAGCCGCTCCGGCCGAAGCCGTTCCGGCTGAACCTGCCGAAGCCGCCGCTGCCGCAAAGGCCGCCCCGGCGTCCAGAACGCAGAAATCCGCCGGCAGAACGACTTCACGGTCTTCTTCCAAAAGCAAGGCCAAAAAGAGGTAAGGAGAGACTATGAGTGAACATGACTGCGGCTGCAGCAAGAATCCTTACCTGCCTGAAGTCGCCACGGTTCTGGAAGTCATCACGGAATCGCCCACCATCAAGTCGTTCCGTGTGCGCTTTGACAATGAGGATGCATGGAACAGTTTCACCTTCCAGCCCGGTCAGGTGGGACAGCTTTCCGTGTTCGGCGTGGGCGAGTCCACGTTCGTCATCAACACGCCGCCTTCGTGCAGGGACTACATCCAGTTCTCCGTCATGCGCGCGGGCGAGGTGACCACCGCCATCCACAAGCTGCAGGCCGGCGACAAGGTGGGCGTGCGCGCTCCTCTGGGAAACTATTTCCCCTATGAGCAGTGGAAGGGCAAGAACATCGTCTTCGTGGGCGGCGGCATCGGCATGGCGCCCATCCGTACCATCATGCTGCACGTCATGGAGCACGCTTCCGAGTACGGCAGGCTCAGCCTGCTCTACGGTGCGCGTTCTCCCGAGGACATGGCCTACAAGGCCGACCTGCCCGGCTGGCTTGAAAGCGACGTGCTGCACACCACGCTCACCATCGACCGCGAGGCCCCGAACTGGCCTCACCGCGTGGGCATGATTCCCAACGTGCTCAGGGAACTCGCTCCCAGCCCCGACAACACCATCGCCGTGCTCTGCGGTCCGCCCATCATGATCAAGTTCACGCTGGCGGCGTTCCGCGACATGGGCTTCAAGGATGAGAACATCATCACCACCCTTGAACGCCGCATGAAGTGCGGTATAGGCATCTGCGGTCGCTGCAATCTCGGCGGCAAGTACGTGTGCCTGGACGGTCCCGTGTTCTCGCAGGCCCAGCTCAACGAACTGCCTCCGGAAATGTAGTTCCGCATACCGTGCATGAATGAAAAGGCCCCTTCTTCGGAAGGGGCCTTTTTTGTACGAATGCGCGGGAAATGCCGTTATTTCATGTTCAGGCCTGCCATTTCATCGAGCAGGGCGTGCGTGTTCGCTATTTCAGGGCTGGAGTAGAGATCGAGATCGCAGGGCGGTTCCGTGAGCACTCTTCGCGCCGTGAGATAATGGCTTTTCCAGTAGGCGGCGTCGAGCTGTTCGATGCGCACGCGGGAACCTGCCGACG